>NZ_JBHWKO010000024.1:0-127101 GCF_042731035.1 Streptomyces sp. NPDC059895 | reverse complement strand
CCGCCCACACCGCCGACCCGACGGCCGGCGGCCACACCCCGTCCGACTTCGCACTCCTCGATCTCGACCAGGACGAAGTCGACGACCTCGAAGCCGAGTTCGCCGACGAATACCTCTGATTCCCGGCCACTGAACCGCCGACCGCTGCCCCCCGGGGCCTTGCCGCTCTGTCGGTGCTGCCCGCTCTCTGCCCGTGCTGCCCGCTCTGCCCGTGCCGCTGAACAGAAGCTGTGATCCGCTGTGAGGAGACGTACGCGATGACCCGGACTCGGACCGCCATCGAAGACATCTGGCCGCTGTCGCCGCTTCAGGAGGGGCTGCTGTTCCACGCGTCCCTCGGGGACGGGGCGTCCGACGTGTACGCGGGCCAGCGGGCCCTGGCCCTCGACGGACCGCTCGACGTCGACCGTCTCCGCCGCTCCTGGGAGGGCCTGATAGCCCGCCACGGTGCCCTGCGGGCCGGCTTCCGCCGGCGCAAGTCGGGTGAGGCGGTGCAGGTCGTCGCGCGGGAGGTGGACCTCCCGTGGCGGGAGGTCGACCTGAGCGGTCTGTCGGAGGCCGAGGCCGAGTCGGAGGCGGCCCGGTTGTCCGAGGCCGACCTGTCGACCGGCTTCGATGTCGCGCGGGGCCCGCTGCTGCGGTTGCTGTTGCTCCGCCTGGGCGAGCGGCGCCACCGACTGGTCATGACGACCCACCACATCGTGCTCGACGGATGGTCGTTGCCGATCCTGGTGAACGAACTGGAGGCGGTCTACCGGGCGGGCGGCGACGCACGGGTGCTGCCCGCGGTGCGGTCCTACCGCGACTATCTGGCCTGGCTGGGACGCCAGGACCGTGAGGTGGCGCGCGCCGCGTGGCGGGCGGAGCTGGCCGGGGCGGACGAGCCGACCCTGGTGGCGCCGGCGGACCCGGCCCGGGTGCCGCTGCGACCCGAGACGGTCCACGGCGAGTGCGATGCGGAGCTGACGCGGGCCCTGAACGACCTGGCCCGCCGGGGCGGCGTCACCATGGCGACGGTGGTGCAGGGGGCGTGGGCCCTGCTGCTGGCCCGCCTGTCCGGGCGCCGGGATGTGGTGTTCGGGACGACGGTCGCCGGGCGTCCCGCGGATCTGCCGGGTGCGGAGGCGATGCTCGGGCTGTTCATCAACACGCTGCCGGTGCGGGCCGAGCTGTCCGGGGAGCTGTCCGTCGCCGGTCTGCTGTCCGGGTTGCAGGCACGTCAGGTGAGTCTGATGGGCCACCAGTACCTCGGTCTGGCGGAGATCAAGCAACTCGCGGGAGCCGGAGCCGAGTTCGACACCCTCGTCGTCTATGAGAACTACCCGCATACGGCCGCTCCGGCGCCGTACGACCCTGACGCACTCGTCATCGGCCCGGGCGGCGCCCCCCAGGACGCCAGCCACTATCCGCTCAGCCTGATCGTCATACCGGGAGAGTGGACGGAGCTGCACCTCGACTACCGTCCTGACCTGTTCGACCGGGCCCGCGCCGAGAAGGTACTGGCCGCTCTGGTCCGGGTGTTGAAGCAGTTCGCGGCGGACCCTGAGCTCCGGCTGAGTGAGATCGAGCTCCTCGACGAGGCGGAGCGGTCCGCGGTCGTCGAGGAGTGGAACGCCACCGCGTGGGATGCGGAGTGGAACGCCACCGCGTGGGATGCGGAGTGGAACGCCACCGCGTGGGATGCGGACGCGCCGATCGTCCTGAAGCGGTTCCGGAAGTGGGCGGAGCGGACGCCGGAGGCGGCGGCGCTGTGGTCCGGGGGGCGTGCCCTGTCGTATGCGGAGGTGGACGCGCGCTCGGACGCGCTGGCACGTGGGTTGGTGGCGCGGGGTGTGGGTCGGGAGTCGCGGGTGGGGCTGTGCCTGCCGCGCGGAGCCGACATGGTGACCGCGATCCTGGCGGTGTGGAAGGCCGGTGGGGCGTACGTTCCGCTGGATCCGGAGTATCCCTCCGACCGTCTGGTGTTCATGGTCGCCGACAGTGGTGCCGAGCTGGTGCTGGTGGTGGAGGAGACCGCGGGGAGCTTGTCCGCGGACGTCGAGACGGTTCTGCTCGGCGAGTTGGGGAGTGACGCGGGTGAGCTGCCGTACGTCACCGCCGATCAACTGGCTTACGTGATCTACACATCCGGGTCCACCGGTCGTCCGAAGGGTGTGGCCGTAGCGCACGCCTCCGTGGCGAACCTGGCGTCGGCGATGCGTCCCGTACTCGGTGTCGAGGCGGGCGTGACGGCCTTGCAGTTCGCCTCCTTCAGCTTCGACGCGGCGGTGCTGGACGTGGCCGTCACCCTCGGCGCCGGCGGGACGCTGGCGATCGCCTCGCCCGACGAGAGGCAGGATGCGTCCTCCCTTGCCGCGATGGTCGAGGCGGCCGGTGTCGAGGTGGCGAGTGTGGTGCCGTCGCTGCTGGGAGTGCTGGACCCCGACACCGTTTCAGGGGTGCGGAACTGGGTCTTGGGCGCGGAGCGGCTGGAGGCGGGCCTTGCGGCCAAGTGGCGTGCGGGCGCGAGGGTGTGGAACACCTATGGGCCCACCGAAGCCACCGTCATCACCACCGCCGTACTGCTGGAAGAAGGGGTCACCGGCGAGGACGCACCACCCGCCATCGGCCGTCCGCTGCCCAACGTCCGAACCTACGTGCTGGATGTCTTCCTGCGGCCCGTACCCGCGGGGGTGACAGGTGAGCTGTACATCGCGGGCGATGGTCTGGCCCGTGGCTACATCAACCGTCCCGACCTGACGGCGGAACGGTTCGTCGCATGCCCGTTCGGCGACGGCGACGGGCGGATGTACCGTACCGGCGACCTGGCCCGCTGGACGGCGGACGGGCGGCTGGAGTTCGTGGGGCGTGCGGATGAGCAGGTGAAGATCCGCGGCTTCCGCGTGGAGCTCGGCGAGATCGAGACCGTCCTGGCCGCCCACCCGCAGGCCGACCGGGCCGCGGTGGTGGTCCGGGACGGCCGTCTGATCGGCTACGTCGTCGGGGATGTGGACGGCGAGGACGTACGGGCTTTCGCCACGTCCCGTCTGCCGGAGTACATGGTCCCGTCGGCGGTCGTCGTCCTGGACGCCTTTCCGCTGACCGTCAACGGCAAGATCGACCGCGCCGCCCTGCCCGCCCCCGATCTCGGTCCGGGCGGTTCCCGGGGCCCGGAGACGCCCACGGAGGAGGCGCTGTGCGCCCTGTTCGCGGGGCTGCTCGGGCGGGAGGAGGTCGGGGCGGAGGAGAGCTTCTTCGACCTGGGCGGCGACTCGCTGCTGGTGATGCGGCTGATCGCGCGGATGCGATCGGAGCTGGAGGTGTCGGTCGGAGTCCGCGAGGTGTTCGCGGATCCGACGCCGGCCGGGGTGGCGCGTCTGGTCGACGGGTCGGGGACGGCCGGCGGCGCGGTGCTGCGCCGCCGGGAGCGTCCGGAGCGGGTGCCGCTGTCGTACGCGCAACAGCGGATGTGGTTCCTCAACCGGCTGGAAGGGGCCGACGGCGAGGGTGAGGGGGCTGCCGCCTACAACCAGCCGTTCGCCCTGCGGCTCTCGGGCCGACTGGACGTGGCGGCGCTGGAGGCGGCGCTGGGCGATGTGGCGGACCGGCACGAGAGCCTGCGCACGGTCTTCCCCGACGTGGAGGGGGTGCCGTACCAGGAGATCCGTGAGGGGGCCGAAGGCCGCCCCCGGCTTCAGACGATCGAGGCCGGCGAGCGCTGGCGCGAGGCGATGGCGCGGGAGACCGGGCGCGGCTTCGACGTCCGGGTCGACCTGCCCTGGCGGACCAGCCTCCTGAGGGTTTCGGAGGAGGAGTGGGTCCTGCTGCTGGTGTCCCATCACATCGCCTCCGACGGCTGGTCGATGGGTGTCCTGGCGAGGGACCTCAGGACGGCGTACCTGTCTCGGTCCGCCGGCCGCTCCCCGGAGTGGGAGCCTCTCCCGGTCCAGTACGCGGACTACGCGCTGTGGCAGCGGGAAGTGCTGGGCGAGCTGGACGACACCGACAGCGCGGTGTCCGGCCAGATCCGGTACTGGAAGCAGGCGCTGGCCGGGGCGCCGCAGGAGACGGCGCTGCCCTTCGACCGCCCGCGCCCGGCATCGCCCTCGTTCCGCAGCGGATCGGTGCCGGTCGGGGTGGACGCGGTGACGCATGCCCGGCTGGCGGAACTGGCCTCGCGGAGCGGGGCGACCATGTTCATGGTGGTGCATGCCGCCCTGGTGGTGCTGCTGGCCCGGATGGGGGCCGGGGCGGATGTCTGCGTCGGCACGCCGGTGGCCGGCCGCTCGGACGCGCGACTGGAGGAGCTGGCCGGGTTCTTCGTCAACACGCTGGTGCTGCGGACGGACCTGGCGGGGGATCCGTCGTTCACCGAGATACTGCGGCGGGTGCGGGAGTCGGATCTGTCGGCGTACGCGCACCAGGACGTGCCGTTCGAGCGGCTGGTCGACGAGCTGAACCCGGCGCGTTCCGCGGCCCGCAACCCGTTGTTCCAGGTGATGCTGGCGCTGCAGAACCTGCCCGAGGCTCAGTGGGACCTCGAAGGCCTGGCCGTCGAGGCGGTCCCGCCCGCGCAGGCCCCCGCGGCCCGGTTCGATCTCTCCCTGTCGCTGAACGAGCGCCGCTCCGACGCCGGCACTCCGGCCGGTCTGGGCGGCGGGATCCTCTACTCCGCCGACCTGTTCGACGAACGGACCGTCCGTCGGCTGGCCGAGCGGCTGGCGCGGGTGCTGGAGCAGGCCGCGGCCGACCCCCGGGTCCGGCTGAGCGACCTCGAACTGCTCGACGGGGCCGAGTGGTCCGCGGTCGTGGAGGAGTGGAACGGCACGGCGCGGGACGTGGACGCGTCGATGGTGCTGGAGCGGTTCCGCGGGTGGGCGGTGCGCACGCCCGAGGCGGCGGCGCTGTGGTCCGGGGGGCGTGCCCTGTCGTATGCGGAGGTGGACGCGCGCTCGGACGCGCTGGCGCGTGGGTTGATGGGGCGGGGTGTGGGGCGTGAGTCGCGGGTGGGGCTGTGCCTGCCGCGCGGGGCGGAGATGGTCGTCGCCATGCTGGCGGTGTGGAAGGCCGGTGGGGCGTACGTTCCGCTGGATCCGGAGTATCCCTCCGACCGGTTGCTGTTCATGGTGGCCGACAGTGGCGCCGAGCTGGTGTTGGTGGCGGAGGAGACCGCGGGGAGCTTGTCCGCGGACGTCGAGACGGTTCTGCTCGACGAGTTGGGGAGTGACGCGGGTGAGCTGCCGTACGTCACCGCCGATCAACTGGCTTACGTCATCTACACATCCGGGTCCACCGGTCGTCCGAAGGGTGTGGCCGTAGCGCACGCCTCCGTGGCGAACCTGGCGTCGGCGATGCGTCCCGTCCTCGGTGTCGAGGCGGGCGTGACGGCCTTGCAGTTCGCCTCCTTCAGCTTCGACGCGGCGGTGCTGGACGTGGCCGTGACCCTCGCCGCGGGCGGCACGCTGGCGATCACCTCGCCCGACGAGCGGCTGGACGGTGCGGCCCTCGCGCGCATGGTCGAGGCGGCCGGGGTCGAGGTGGCGAGTGTGGTGCCGTCCCTGCTGCGCGCGCTGGACCCGGAGTCGGTGCCGGGGATCGGGAACTGGGTGCTGGGTGCGGAGCGGCTGGAGGCCGGCCTGGCCG
Organism: Streptomyces sp. NPDC059895; assembly: GCF_042731035.1. Lineage (NCBI taxonomy): Bacteria > Bacillati > Actinomycetota > Actinomycetes > Kitasatosporales > Streptomycetaceae > Streptomyces > Streptomyces sp. NPDC059895. The sequence goes on along the minus strand of NZ_JBHWKO010000024.1, from coordinate 121,479 downwards.
CCAGGTGGCGTGCGGGCACACGGGTGTGGAACACCTACGGGCCCACCGAAGGCACCGTCATCACCACCGCCGTACTGCTGGAGGAGGGCATCACCGGCGAGGACGCGCCGCCGGCCGTCGGCCGCCCGCTGCCCAACGTCCGCACCTATGTGCTGGACGCGTACCTGCGGCCCGTTCCTCCGGGTGTGACCGGGGAGCTGTACATCGCCGGTTCGGGTCTGGCCCGCGGCTATGTCAACCGCCCGGACCTGACCGCGGAACGGTTCGTGGCCTGCCCGTTCGGTGACGGCGGGCGGATGTACCGCACCGGCGACCTGGTCCGGTGGCTGCCCGACGGCGACGGCAACCTGGCCTTCGTCGGACGTGCGGACGCCCAGGTGAAGATCCGCGGCTTTCGCGTCGAGCTGGGCGAGGTCGAGGCCGTCCTCGCGGCGCACCCGGACGTCAGGACGGCCGTCGCCACGGTCCGCGAGGACCGGCCGGGCAACCCGCGCCTGGTCGGCTACGTCCTTCCGGCCGACGCGGAGGACGGGAAGGGCCTGGCCGCCGGGGACGTACGCGAGTTCGCCGCGACCCGGCTGCCGGACTACATGGTCCCCTCCGCCGTCGTGGTCCTCGACGCCCTGCCCCTCACCGTCAACGGCAAGATCGATCATGCTGCCCTCCCCGTCCCCGACCTGGACGACGGCGCTGCCGGCCTCCGGCCCCGGACCGAGACGGAGGAGGTGCTCTGCGCCCTGTTCGCCGAGGTTCTGGGCATCGACCGGGTGGCCGCCGACGGAAACTTCTTCGACCTGGGCGGCAACTCCGCGCTCGCGATGCACCTCGCGGGCCGGATCCGGTCGGAGTTCGGTGCCGACCTCGACATGAAGCAGTTCTTCGGCAAGCCGACACCGATCGGCGCCGCGCGCATCCTGGCCCTGAAGGAGCGGCCCCCGGTGGTCGCCGTGGAGCACGAGGGCGGTGTGGCGCCGGCGACGGCCGGGCAGCGGCTCCTCTGGCGGCGCGCCGCGGCCGATCCGCGGACGCGGGCCCTGCAGTCGTCCGTGGCCCTGCGCCTGCGCGGCGAGCTCGACCGTGACGCGCTGCGGGCGGCCCTGGCGGACGTGGCGGCACGGCACGACATCCTGCGTACGGTCTTCGCCGAGACCCCGGACGGCGGACTGGTCCAGCGGATCCTGGACGCCGACGACCCCGCGGCCCTCCCCGCCCTCCCGGTCGTCGCGGCGACCGAGGACGAGCTGCCCGCCGTCCTGGCCGCCCGCGCCGACCACCGCTTCGACCTCGGCAACGAAACGCCCTGGGCGTCCACCCTGTTCGCGCTCTCCGACACCGACCACGTCCTCCTCCTCGTCCTGCACCGGATCGGCGCCGACGACGCGTCCCGGGACGCCCTCGTGCGCGATGTCTCCGTGGCGTACGGCGCGCGCCGGGAGGGCCGAGCCACCGAACGCGCGCCCCTGCCACTGCAGTTCGCCGACTACGCGGTGTGGCAGAACAGACTGCTGGCCGAGGCGGAGGCCGAGGCCGAGACAGCTGATGGCGCGAAGGAGAGCGTGGTCGGCGGGCAGATCTCCTACTGGAAGGAGGTGCTGGCGGACGCCCCGTCCGTCACCGCGCTCCCCGTGGACCGCCCGCGGCCCGCGCGGCCGAGCCACCGGGTCCGCTCGGTGTCGCTGCACATCCCGGCCGCGGTGCACGCCCGCCTGATGGAGGCGGCCAGACCACTCGGCGCGACCTCCGCCGCCGTCGTCCACGCCGGACTGGCGATGCTCCTCGCCCGGATGGGCGCGGGCACCGATCTGACGGTCGGCGCCGTGACGCAGCGGCCGCCGGCCGGGGGCGAACTCGAGGCCGCCATGGGCCCGTTCGCCGGGGTGCTCCCCCTGCGCACCGACGTCTCGGGCGACCCGACGTTCCGGGAGCTGCTCGGCCGCGTGTGGGAGACCGCGGGGGAGGCCGAGGTGCACGGGGACGTTCCGTTCGCGCGCATCGCCGAGATCCTGGGGGTGGCGGACGAGACGCCCGGTGACCCGCACCCGCTCGTCCAGGCCGTCCTGGACGTCCGTGAGGACACCGCGGAGAAGTGGGACGTGCCGGCGTTCCCGGGGCTGGACGCCTCGACGGTCGACCTCGCCGCTCCGGCGTCCGGGTTCGATCTGTCGGTCCGGCTGACCGACCGGTACCGGGACGACGGCGGCCCGGGCGGCCTCGACGGCACCCTGGACTACGCCGAGGAACTGTTCGACCGGGCCACCGCCGCCCGCCTCGCCAAGCGGCTCGTCCACGTCCTCGGACAGGTGGCGGTCGATCCCGGACTGACGCTGAGCCGGATCGACATCCTGCTCGGCGCCTCGGAGTTCCGGCGGCTGACCGAGGAATGGAACCGCGGCGCGGCCCGGGTCCCGGACGGCACCGTGCTCCCGGCGATCGCCGAGTGGACGGCCCGCGACCCGCGTGCCGTGGCCGTCCGGGACCGGGACGGCCTCCTCACCCGGCGCGTCCTGGACCGGGCGGCGGGGTGGCTCGCCGCGCGGCTGGACCGTTCCGGGGTCGGCGCGGACGGCGTCGTCGTGGTGGCGGCCCGGCCCGGCACCGGCTGGGTGGTCGCCGTGCTCGGGGTGCTCAAGTCCGGTGCCGCCTGCCTGATCGTGGACCCGGACGACCCCGCGGGCCCGCTGGCGGCGGCCGCCGCGCTGGGCTGTGACCGCCCGGCCGCGCTCGTCCGGTCCGGCGGTGCCGTAACCGCCGCGCCGGGGGAGCGGACGGTGCCGGTGCTGTGGGTGGAGGAGGCGGTCCGGGCCGGGGGCGGACGGCTGCGCCGGTCCCCCGCCGTCCGGGCGCCGCTGCCGTCCCAGCCGGCGGTGGTGCTCCCCGCGGAGGCACCGGACGGCACCCCCGTGGGCGAGCTGGTGGATCACCGGTCCCTGCTCGGTCGTGTCATCGACCGCCAGGCGGCGTCCCCGGCACCGGGATCGGCCGGTGACGCGGTCCGTCTGGACGCGGGCGCGCCCGTCGCGGAGCTGCTCGTCGGGGTGCTGGCCGCGCTGTACGGGGGCCGCACGGTCGACGTGGCGGAGACCGCCGTAGGGACTGGGGCGGGCGCCGCCGTAGGGACCGGGGCGGGCGCCGCCGTAGGGACCGGGGCGGTCTCCGCCGTAGGGACCGGGGCGGAGCGGCTGGGCCGTGGGCTTGTGCCGGCCGCCGTCCCGCTGCCGCGCACCGCCCGTGCCTACGTCCTCGACGCCTGGCTGCGGCCGGTCCCGGCCGGGGTGGCCGGTGACCTGTATGTGGCGGGTCCGTCCCTGGCCCGCGCCTATGCCGGCGCGCCGGCCCGCACCGCGGGCAGTCTCGTCGCCGACCCCTTCGGACCCGGCGGCGGCCTGATGCTGCGCACCGGCCGGCGCGCGGCGTGGACCTCCGACGGACTGGTGCAGCCGCGCGCAGCCGAGGACGGCGGCGCCGACCTGGCGGCGCCGCGGCGGGCCGGGCGCCGGCGCGACGACCTCGACGCGCTTCTGGAGCTGCGCGCCGGGGGCTCCCGCCCGCCGCTGTTCTGCCTGCACCACAGCACGGGTCTGGCCTGGTGCTACTCCGGCATCCTGCAGCACCTGCCGGAGGACCTGCCGGTCTACGGCCTGCAGACGCCCGCCTTCGCCGACCGCGGGGCGCTGCCGGGCAGCATGGACGAGATGGTGGCCGGCCACGTCGAACGGATCCGGGCGGTGCAGCCCGAGGGGCCGTACCGGCTGCTCGGCTGGTCCTTCGGCGCGGTGCTGGCCCAGGCCGTCGCCACCGCGCTGGAGGAGCAGGGCCAACGGGTCTCGCTGCTGACGCTGCTGGACGGTTTCCCCGGCGGACACCGGGAGGCCGAGAGCACGCACGAGGAGGACGGCGACGGGGTGGACCGCGAGGGGCGCGTGGTGCTCACCGGCGCCGGGGGTGCGGGGGCGCCGATGGCCGACGCGTTCACGCACGGCATGGAGCAGACGAAGCAGCACATGATCCGGCTGGAGCGGAATCACACCCCCCGGCGCTTCGGCGGTGACGTGCTGCTGGTACTGGCCACCGAGGGCGGGCTGGCCCAGACGTCCATCGACGAGAAACGCACGACCTGGGAGCAGTACGTCGCCGGCCGCGTCGAGGGGATCGAGGTTCCCGCCGACCACATAGGGCTGCTGTGGGCCGAGAGCGCCGAGGCCATCGGCCGCGCGGTCACGGAACGGCTGGAGGAGCAGCGCACGCCCGGTCGGGCCTGACTGCGCCCGACCTGCCTACGCCAGACACGTCAGACCCATCAGAAAGGCGGAACTCGCATGACGCAGCCGTCCGAACTCCAGGTCGACAAGCGCCGGAGCCTGCTCGACCCGGTGCCGGAGCTCCTGGAGATCAGCGCGCGGGCGCCGCTCTCCAAGGCGCCCGGGGGAATGCCCGGCTGGATCGCCACCGGCCGTGAGGTGGTGCGCCAGATCCTCGGTGACTCCGAGCGGTTCTCCAACGTGCCGCCCCCGGAGCCCGGCGGCCGCAAGCTCGATCAGCACGAGGGGAGTCTGCTGCACATCGACGCGCCCGAGCACAGCCGGCTGCGGCGGCTGGTGGCGCCCATGTTCACGGTGCGGCAGATGCGGCGGCTGGAGCCGATGATGGAGCGGATCGTCGCGGACCGCCTGGACGTGCTGGAGCGGGCGGGACAACCGGCCGACCTGATGCGGCACTTCGCCCGGCCCGTGTCCGGCCTGGTCCTCGCCGAGATACTCGGCCTGCCCCGGGACGACCTGTCCGAGCTGTCCCGGCTGAGCGACTACCGCGCCGCCGGACACAGCGCCCGCCGGAAGCCGGCGGCGACGGCGTACTTCCGGCACTTCGAGCGGCTGGTCGCGGATCAGCGCCGCAATCCGGGCGAGGGTCTGGTCGGGACGCTGATCCGGGAGCACGGGGACGGGGTGACGGACGAGGAACTGGCCGGACTCTGCGAGGGCATTGCCAACGGCTCGATCGAGAACACCGCGGAGGCGATCGCCCTGGGCGCCCTGGCGCTGCTGCTCCACCCCGAGCAGCTGGCCCTGCTGCGGGAGCGGCCCGAGCTGATGGACCGGGCGGTGGAGGAGCTGCTGCGCTACGTATCGGTGGTGGCGGTCGTCTCGCCGCGCACGGCGCTGGTGGACGTGGCGATCGCCGGCGAGGTGATCAAGGCCGGCGAGGTGGTGTCGTGCTCGGTGCTCGCCGCGAACCGCTGCCCGTACGGCGACGGGGCCGCGGACGCGCTGGACATCGCCCGGGAGGAGCCCGCCAATCATCTGGCCCTGGGCCACGGCGTCCACTTCTGCCTGGGCGCGGCACTGGCGCGGGTGCAGATGCGCATCTCCTTCGCCGGGCTGCTGGAGCGGTTCCCCGGCCTCCGGCTCGGCGCCGGGGTGGAGGAACTGCGGTTCCGGCTGCTCGCCCCGCAGTTCGGCGTCGAGACGCTTCCGGTCGCCTGGTGAGGCGGGTGGAGGGCGCGGGGGTGAGGCCGGTGGAGGACGCGGACGGACCCGCGGCGGGGCCGGTGGAGGGCGTGGACGGGCCCTCGGCGGGGCCGGTGGAGGGCGTGGACGGGCCCTCGGCGGGGCCGGTGGAAGGCGTGGACACGCACGTGGTGAGGCCGGTGGAAGGCGCGGACAGACACCCGGCAAGGGTCGGGATCCGGGTGGATCGCGACAGCTGCGCGGGCACCGGGGTGTGCGCGCTGTTCGAGCCGAGGTTCTTCGACCAGTCGGAGGAGGACGGCCTGGGGCTGCCCCGCGTTGGCGAGGCGCCTTTGGAGGCGCTGCCGGCGCTGCGTGCGGCCGCGGCCCGCTGCCCCGCCGGTGCCATCGCGCTGGTGGCGCTCGACGCGCAGGGGAGGGCCGCCAGGGACCGGGCTGACTGAACGGTCGCGTGGGGCGCCCGTTGCAACCCCGGTGTGACCGGGTGCCCCGTAGAACTGGTGGTATGCCGAACAAACTTCAGAAGCGTATGGCCGGTCCGGTCCTGGCGGTTCTTTCCGTGCTGACGGCCGGCACAATTCTCGTCGGCTGCTCGTCGGACTCGGACTCGGACAACGCGTCCGACAATGGCCAGGGCTCCACGTCGAATTCGTCGAGCGACTCCTCCAATTCGGGTGTGGCCTACTCGCAGTGCATGCGCGAGAACGGCGTCTCGAATTACCCCGACCCGGAGGAGGACAGCCAGGGCAGGGTCCAGTTGACGGTTCCCGAGGACGTCGACCAGAACTCGCCGACCTTCAAATCGGCCCAGTCGGCCTGCCAGTCGCTGCTGGTGCAGGGCGACACCGGAGCCGCCGCCAACAGCCGTGACTTCGACGCGACGAAGGTCGCGGCATGGGCGAAGTGCATCCGTGAGAACGGCATGCCCAACTTCCAGGACCCCGAGGTCGACGGCAGCACGATCATCATCGACGCCGACGCGGCCGGCATCTCCGGGCAGGACGACCCCAACTTCGCCAAGGCCACGTCGGCCTGCTACAGCATCCGGCCCGGCGGCAGCCTGATGGTCATGGGAGGGGGGCAGTGACAGGTCGCGAGGAGGGGACCGTCGAGATGGACCCCGAGAGCGCGGTGGGCGTCACGGGCGGGGAACTGGAACCCCGGGCCGCGGCCCTCGCCTCCTTCGACGGGAACGACGGCGTCGTGGAGCAGCCGCCGACGGAGGGCACCCGCCCGCGGCGCCGAGGAAGGCGCATCGCGCTGATCGCCGCGTGCGCGGTGGTGGCCGCCGTGGCCGCGATCGGCGCCGCCTCGGGCGTGTTCGGCGGTGACGGCCACGAGGCCGAGGCGTCCGCGCCGTCCGGACCGCCCGCCACGACGAAGGTGAAGCGGACGACGCTGACCAGCTCCCAGACCGTGGACGGGCAGCTCGGCTACGGCGACACCTCGGCCGTCCAGGCCCCGGCGTCCGGCTCGGCACAGTCCGGCGGATCCACCCAGGGCGGCGGCGCGACATCCTCCGGGATCGTCACCTGGATGCCCTCGGACGGCGACACCGTCACCCGCGGGGAGCCGGTCTACAAGGTCAACCAGCAGTCAGTGCCGCTGCTGTACGGCTCGGTGCCGCTGTACCGGACGCTGAAGTCGGGCAGCAGCGGGAGCGACGTCAAGATGCTGGAGAAGAACCTCCGGGCGCTCGGCTACGACGGCTTCACCGTGGACGGCACCTACAACGCCGACACGGCGGCCGCCGTGGAGAAGTGGCAGGACGAGCTCGGCCGTTCGGAGACCGGGGAGGTGCAGGTCGGCGACGCGGTGGTGGCCTCCGGCGCGCGGCGGGTCGCCAAGGCGGAGCTCGCCGTCGGCGACACCCTCGCCGGGGACGTGCTCACTTGGACGGGCACCGACCGGGTCATCTCCGTCGACCTGCCCGTGCAGTACGCGGACCTGGCGAAGAAGGGCGGGGACACGACGGTCACGCTGCCCGACAACACCACGGTGACCGCCTCGGTGACGGACATCGGCACGCCGACGACGTCGGGCGACTCCTCGGGCTCGGGCTCCTCGTCCTCCGGGAACTCGTCGGGCTCCTCGGGCTCGGGTACCTCGAACGCCACCGTCCCGGTCGAGCTGAAGGTCAAGGACGCCAAGAAGATCGGCGCCTACCAGGCCGCCTCCGTCAGCGTCGAGTTCGCGTCCGAGACGCGCCCGAACGTGCTGGCGGTGCCGATCAGCGCCCTGTTCGCGCTCCCCGGCGGCGGCTACGCGGTCGAGGTGGTGACCGGCTCGACGACGGAGTACCGCACGGTGAAGCTCGGGATGTTCGGCAACGGCATGGTCGAGGTCTCCGGCACCGGCGTCACCGAGGGCACGGTCGTGGGGGTCCCGAAGTGACCGTCGCCGCCCACCCGGTGATCGAACTGACCGGGGTCAGCAAGTCCTACGGGGACGTGGCCGCCCTGGTCGAGACGGACCTGGTGGTCCATCGCGGCGAGTTGCTCGCGGTCGTCGGCCCGTCGGGCTCGGGCAAGTCCACCATGCTCAACATCATGGGCACGCTGGACCGCCCCACCGCAGGGACGGTGGCGATCGCCGGCCATGCCGTGGCCTCCCTCAACGACCGCGAGCTGTCGGCGCTGCGGGCCGGCACCATCGGCTTCGTCTTCCAGCAGTTTCACCTCGCCGCCGGAGTGCCCGCCCTTGACAGCGTGGCGGACGGTCTGCTGTACAGCGGCCGGCCGCGCCGCGAGCGGCGCCGGGTCGCCGAGGTGGCGCTGCGCAGGGTGGGCCTGGGGCACCGGCTCCTGCACGAGCCGCAGCAGCTGTCCGGCGGTGAGAAACAGCGGGTGGCGATCGCCCGCGCGGTGGTCGGCGATCCGCCGCTGCTGCTGGCCGACGAGCCGACCGGCGCGCTGGACTCCCGCTCGGGCACGGTCGTGATGGAGCTGCTCCACGAGCTGCACGAGGCCGGGACGACGGTGGTCGTCATCACCCACGACCGGGACATCTCGGCGTCCCTGCCGCGCGAGGTCAGGGTGCGGGACGGCCGTATCGAGCATGACTCGGGGGCGCCGGAGCCCCGGGCCCTGGCGCACACGGGGGTGGAGCGGTGAGTACGACGCATTCGGCGCGGCCGGCCGAACGGCAGCGGCCCTGGGCCGACCTGCCCCCGCCGCCGCGGCCCCGGGCGGCTCGGCTGAGCCTGTCCGACGTGGCCCGGGTGGGCGGCTGGGGCCTGCGCTCGCGGCCCATGCGGGTCTTCCTCTCGGCGCTCGGCATCGCGATCGGCATCGCCGCGATGATCGGCGTGGTGGGCATCTCCACCTCGTCGACGAACGACCTGAACAAGAAGCTGGCCGCGCTCGGCACCAATCTGCTCACGGTCGCCCCGGGCACCACCATGACCGGCGCGAAGGCCCATCTGTCCGAGGACGCCGTAGCGATGATCGCGAACCGGTCGGAGGTGATCTCGGCCTCCGCGACGGGCACCACGGACGCGAAGCTCTACCGCAACGACCACATTCCGGCGGTCGAGTCCGGCGGCCTCACGGTCAGCGCGGCGCGCACCGACCTGCTCCGCTCCATCGGAGGGGAGATCGTGGACGGCCGCTGGCTCAACGGCGCCACCAGCCGCTATCCGGCCGTGGTGCTGGGCGCGGAGACGGCGCGGAGTCTCGGGATCCACCAGGCGGGGCCGGACGTGCAGGTGTGGCTCGGCAACCGCTGGTTCACCGTGGTGGGTCTGCTGGCGCCCAACCAGCTGCTGCCGGTCCTTGACACACAGGCCTTCGTGGGCTGGTCGGTGGCGGAGGAGGAACTGTCCTTCGACGGGTATCCGACGACCGTCTACACCCGGACGAAGGACGCGGACGTCGAGAAGGTGCACGGCGTGCTGGGCCCGACGGTCTCCCCGGAGGACCCCAACGAGGTCAACGTCTCCCGTCCCTCCGACGCGCTGGCCGCCAAGAACGCCACGGACAAGACGCTGAGCGGGCTGCTGCTGGGCCTGGGCGGGGTCGCGCTGCTGGTCGGCGGAGTCGGGGTCGCCAACACCATGGTCATCTCGGTGCTGGAACGGCGCTCGGAGATCGGACTGCGCCGCTCGCTCGGCGCCACCCGGGGCCAGATCAGGATCCAGTTCCTCGCCGAGGCGCTGCTGCTGTCCGGCCTCGGCGGTGTGGGCGGCGTGCTGCTGGGCATCGGCGTGACCGACGGCTACGCCACCTACCAGGGGATAGCTGCCCTGGTGCCGCTGTGGGCGATGGCCGGCGGCCTGGCCGCCACCCTCGCCATCGGCGGACTGGCCGGCTTCTACCCCGCGGTCCGGGCGGCCCGGCTGCCCCCGACGGAGGCCCTCGCGACCAACTAGCCGGCACCGGCCGGGCTTGACATCCAGACCGCGGCGCTCCCGCCGTTCCCCCCCGTCCGGCGGGGGCGCCGCACCCCGGACGCTCCGGTGTCCAAGTGCTCGGGTCGGTCGGTTGGACGACTCTGTCGCGCCGGCGCCCGGCACGTGACACTGGTGAGCCGACTCTCACCTGGTCCGACGGAAAAACAATACCTATATCCACATCCACGGATTGTTCCTCGGAATGCTCGTCGAATTGGTGAACCTTGTTCGCCCCATATGGGTCGGCTAAGGTTTTTCCATCCGCCGAGGAATCCGATCCGTGGGAGCGACTATGGCGAACCCGTTCGACGATGAAAACGGGACCTTTCTGGTGCTTGTAAACAGGGAGAATCAGCACTCGTTGTGGCCTGCATTCGCCGAGATTCCGAATGGCTGGCGGCTCGCTTTCGGTGAGGCCACCCGCAAGGAATGCCTCGCCTATGTGGAGGAGAACTGGACTGATCTCCGTCCGCAGAGCCTCATCGACGCGATGAGGCAGACCGAGGCGGCCCGCTAGTGGCGCGCCCGACCGCAGCGACGCGACCCTGGGAGTACCTGTGGCAATGATGGGCGGGCCCGGCCCGGTCATGGTCCGATCCGACGGGCCGGATTCCTCGAACGACAGACAGCGGGCGAAGCCCGGAACGACGAAAAGGATCATCCCGTACACCCGCGGGCACCGCCGCTCCATCGGCTTCCTCGTGGTCTGCACCACGCTGAACGCCGTCTGCGCGGTGGCCCCGCCCCTGCTGCTCAAGTACCTGATCGACGACGGCATCATGGCCGGCGACACCGGGACCGTGGTCTGGCTCGCGGTCGCGGTCGCCGCGGTCTCCGTGCTGGCCGCCCTGGTGGGCTTCGGGGAGACCTGGTTCTCCGCCAAGGTCAGCGAGGGCCTGGTCTACGACCTCCGCGTGAAGGTCTTCGACCATGTGCAGCGCCAGTCGCTCGCCTTCTTCACCCGCGCGCAGACCGGTGCCCTGGTGAGCCGGCTGAACACCGACGTGATCGGTGCCCAGCAGGCGGTCACCCAGATGCTCTCCACCGTGGTGTCCGCCGGACTGACCGTCGTCTTCGTGCTGGCCACGATGTTCTACCTGTCTTGGTCGATCACCCTGGTCTCGCTGGTGCTGGTCCCGTTCTTCATCCTGCCCGGCCGCCTCATAGGCCGCCGTCTGCAGGGTCTGGCCCGCCGGCACATGCAGGTCAACGCCGAGATGGGCTCGCTCATGCACGAGCGGTTCAACGTCGCCGGCGCGCTCCTCGCCAAGCTCTACAGCCGTCCGGACCGGGAGAGCGCCGCCTATGCGCGGCTCGCCGCCCGCGGCCGCGACATCGGCGTCCGCAACTCGGTCTCCATGAAGCTGCTCTTCCTGTCGACCATGTTCATCGGCTCGATCGCCACCGCCGCGGTCTACGGCGTCGGAGGGGTGCTCTCCGTCCACGGCGCCTTCCGGATCGGCACCCTGGTGGCCCTCACCACGCTGCTCACCCGGCTGATGGCACCGGTGGGCCAGCTCTCCAACGCCCAGGCCGACGCGATGACGGCGCTCGTCAGCTTCGACCGGCTCTTCGAGATCCTCGACCTCAAGCCGCTGGTCACCGAGAAGCCCGACGCGGTGGCGCTGCCGCCCGCCACGGCCCGCGACGCGGCGCCTGCCGTCGAGTTCCGCGGGGTGTCGTTCCGTCACCCGAAACCCACCGACGTGTCGTTGGCCTCTCTGGAGGACTTCGCCACGCCGACGCCCGAGCGCGGCGGCGACAGCTGGGCGCTGCGCGACCTCAGCTTCACCGTGCCGGCCGGCAAGCTCACCGCGCTGGTCGGCCCGTCCGGGGCCGGCAAGACCACCGTCACCCACCTGGTGCCGCGGTTGTACGACTCGGAGGAGGGCACCGTCCTCATCGACGGCCGCGACGTACGCGACCTGACGCTGGAGTCGCTGGGCGACACGGTCGGGATGGTCACCCAGGACGGGCACCTGCTGCACACCACCATCCGGGAGAACCTGCTCTACGCCCGCCCGGACGCCACCGAGGAGGAACTGGTCGCGGCCTGCCGGGCCGCGCAGATCTGGCGGCTCGTCGCCTCGCTGCCCGACGGTCTGGACACCATGGTCGGCGACCGCGGCTACCGGCTCTCCGGGGGCGAGAAGCAGCGCATCGCCATGGCCCGGCTGCTGCTCAAGGCCCCGCCGGTGGTCGTGCTCGACGAGGCGACCGCGCATCTCGACTCCGAGTCCGAGGCCGCCCTGCAACAGGCCCTCAAGACCGCGCTCGCGGGCCGGACCTCGCTCGTCATCGCGCACCGCCTCTCCACCATCCGGGACGCCGACCAGATCCTCGTCCTGGACCAGGGGCGGATCGTGGAGCGCGGCACCCATGACGAACTGCTCGCGCTCGGCGGGCTCTACGCCGAGCTGTACCGCACGCAGTTCGCCGGCCGGGCCCTCGGCAACGAGGACGACGGCGATGTCGAGCTCCTGCCGGAGCAGCGGATCCCGGAACCGGTGGGCCCGGGCGCGGGGCCGGTCGTCTTCGGTGGTCCGGGCGGTCCCGGGGGTCCCGGGGGCCCGGGCGCGGGGCCGGTCGTCTTCGGTGGTCCGGGCGGTCCCGGGGGCCCGGGGATGCGCGGCGGCCCGGGGATGGGCGGCCCCGGACCGGTCGTCTTCGGCGGCCCCGGCGGCCCCGGCGGTCCGGGAGGCCCCGGCCACCCGGGTGGCCCGGGTGGCCCCGGCGGTCCGGGAGGTCCACGAACCCGCTGACTCCCCTTTGCGAGCGGTGCCCGCGACGCCCCCACGGCGGCCGCGGGCACCGCTTCGTCGTCCCGTCAACCCCCTACGCCGCGCTGCCGTTCCTCGGGCAGCAGGGGTTTCGAACAACCTGTGGGGCTGTTACGTTCGGCCTTGTCCAGGTCGGATGGTGTGTGTGGCGCTAGGTGACGAAATAAGCAGAACGGAAACGGCCGCCCGTCGTGACGGTGGGCAGGTGAGGAGTACGGGGTGGAGCACGGGGGAACCATCGATCAGCAGTCCGTGATGGAAGTGGAAATCGACTCCTTACGTCTGGCCGGGTCACCACGCCTGGCCGGCGAGAGGCAAGAGCACATCGAGATACTCGCGGCGGCACCGAACCCGCTGCCGCCGATCACCGTCCACCGTCCCACGATGCGCGTCATCGACGGCTTCCACCGGCTGCGCGCGGCCCGGCTGCGCGGGGACACCACCATCGCCGCCCGCTTCTTCGACGGCGACGAGTCGGCTGCCTTCGTCCTCGCGGTCCGGCTGAACATCACCCACGGGCTGCCGCTCGGGCTGGCCGACCGGCAGCGGGCCGCGGAACGGATCATCATCTCGCACCCCCAGTGGTCCGACCGAAAAGTGGCTTCCGTCACCGGCATCGCCCCCGGAACCGTCGGCGAGATCCGCCGCCGTCTGGGTTCCGGCGCGGCCGGCCCGGACGAGCGCCGGCTCGGCCAGGACGGCCGGATGCGCCCGCTCGACGGCACGGCCGGCCGCCTGCGCGCCGGCCAACTGCTCACCGAGGAACCCGGTCTGTCGCTGCGTCAGGTAGCCCGCGCTGCCGGCATCTCCCCGGAGACCGCGCGCGACGTGCGCAACCGCCTGCGCAACGGGGAGGACCCGCTGCCCCGCTCGCGCCGCCGTGACCGTGACCCCGAACCCGAGCCGGGCCGTGAGTCCGTGCCGGGCCGTGAGTCCGTGTCGGGCCGTGAGTCCGTGCCGGGCCGTGAGTCCGTGCCGGCGCCGCGCGGCGAAACCGCCGCCCTGCGGCTGGCCGGCCCCGTCGCCCGGGCCCGCGCCCACGCCGCGCCCGACCGTGTCGTCCTGGTCAGGCGGCTGACCGCCGACCCGGCGCTGCGCTTCTCCGAAACCGGCCGCAGCCTGCTGCGACTCCTCGCGATCCACGCGGTCCGCGAGGAGGAGTGGGACGAGATCACCGGCAACGTCCCGCCGCACTGCAGCGGCGTCGTCGCCGATGTCGCCGTCCAGGTCGCCGACATGTGGGCGGACTTCGCGACGCGGCTGAGGCGGGACAGCGCGGCCTCCGTCGGCTGAGTGCCCCCTAGGTGTAGGGGGGCGTGACCGCGAAGTCCACAGGGGTTTCGGCCCGGATGTCGGACTGTTAATTTCGGTCACATCCGAAGCGTGCATATGCACAAGTCGCTGGAATCGCCATCTCCCGCGTTCTCGCGGCAGGCAGTGAATTTTCCGCGAAAAGCATGCTCGGGCAAGAAATTCTTCTTCGTGGACGGCGACCGCCTTTCGCATCAGCGGGGGTATGTGAGGAGCTGGGGTGGAGTCCGAGGGGGCCATAAGTCAGCAACCCGTCGTGGAGATCGAGATCGGCTCGTTGAGTCTGTCCGGATCACCGCGGCTGGCAGGAGAGAGACCCGAACACATACAGGTACTCGTGGCAGCGCAGAACCCGCTGCCGCCGATCACGGTGCACCGGCCGACGATGCGGGTCATCGACGGCTACCACCGGCTGAAGGCCGCCCGGCTGCGCGGCGAGAGCACCATCGCGGCCCGCTTCTTCGACGGGGACGAGGCCGAGGCCTTCGTCCTCGCGGTGAAGCTCAATGTCACCCACGGCCTGCCGCTGGCGCTCGCCGACCGCAAGCGGGCCGCCGAGCGCATCATCGTCTCCCATCCGCAGTGGTCGGACCGGAGGGTGGCCTCGGTCACCGGGATCGCCCCCGGGACCGTGGGCGACATCCGCAAGCGGGCCGTCCAGGGGGCGGGGCCGGAGGGGCGAAGGCTGGGTCAGGACGGCAGGCTCCGGCCGGTCGACGGCAGCACCGGCCGCATCCTCGCCGGTGAACTGCTCGCCGAGAACCCGGACCTCTCGCTGCGGCAGGTCGCCCGCGCGGCGGGCATCTCCCCGGAGACCGCCCGGGACGTACGCAATCGGCTGCGCGACGGCGAGGATCCCCTGCCCCGCAAGCGCCGGCGGAAGAAGGAGGCCGAACCCGGCGAGGAGCCCGCCGCCCGGGCGGAGTTCGCAGCCCTGCGGCTCGCCCAGCCGGGCCCCCGGACCCGTCCGGAGGCCGCGCCGGCTCTGGACCGTGCCGTGCTGATCAAGCGTCTGAAGGCCGATCCGGCGCTGCGCTTCACCGAGACCGGCCGCAATCTGCTGCGCCTGCTCGCCCTGCACACGTTACGCAAGGAGGAGTGGGAGGCGATCATCGACAACGTCCCGCCGCACTGCAGCGGCATCGTGGCCGACCTCGCCCGGCAGTTCGCCGACCTGTGGTCGGAGTTCGCCGAGCGGGTCAGGGAGGACGTCGCGCAGATCGGCTGAGCCGGCGCATCGGCACGAGGGGCCGTCGCGGAAGATGCCGCTTTCGCGACGGTTTCCTGGTACATGTGCACCGTCGGCAATATGGCGTGAATCGTTCCACCATTTTTCGGCAGGAGCTACGCGTTACTTTTGAGGTTTCCTTGAATTCCTGGGTGTCGATGTCCGAAAGGCATCCCATCCGTTCCCTGCCGAGTGGCTGAAACTCTGCCCGTGTCGGCGTGAACGAGACGCTATCCTGGCGATGTCGTTGCAGGTCAGAGTCGCTGCTGCTCTGACCTCAATTGCCTGAAAAGTCGCGAGCCGATAGCGCCACGTTGGCCGCCACTGAGTTGCGCTGACGGATCGGCGAAGGTGCGGGGGGTACCTGTGGAGCTCAGTGAAAGGGACGAAGAACTCGGTCTGCTGCGGGAGCTCTACCGGGGATGTGTGGCCGGAAAGGGTGCCCTGGTCATCGCCAACGGCCCCGTGGGGTGCGGCAAGACAGCCTTGGTCCAGGCGTTCGCGGAGCGGATCGCGGGGCAGGGGGGTGTCTTCCTGTCGGTGACCGGCTCCGCGAGCGAGAGCGTCGACAGGCTGGGGCTGATCGACCAGCTGGTGACCGCGATACGTGCTGCGGGCCCGGCCGACGGGCCGTCGGCCGTCGCGGAGGTCGCGACGGCGGCGGCGGAGGCGAGCGGACGGGTGCCGCGCGCGCTGATGCAGCGCGTCTACCGGGCCGTCGCCGAACTCGCCGAGCGGCGGCCGCTCGTCCTGCACGCCGACGACGTGCACTTCGCCGACGAGGCCTCGCTGCAGTGCCTCAGATATCTCGTGAGGCGTATCGATTCGCTGGCCGTCCTGGTCGTCCTGACCGAGAGCTCCAGCCATGAACGGGCCCTCGCGACGCTCCACGCGGAGACGCTGCACCTGCCCTACTGCCATCGGATCAGGCTCGGTCCGCTCACGGTCGACGGGGTCGCCGGATACCTGAGGGGTCATCCGGCGACGCGTTCGGTGGCGCCCGAGGCCGTCGGGCAGTGGGCCCGCACGAGCGGCGGGAACCCCCTGCTGCTGGACGCCCTGATCGAGGACCTCGCCGAGCAGGGGACGGACCGGGCGTCAGGGTGGGACGCCCCGGTGCCCCGCGAGTCCTTCCGGAACGCCTTTCTGCGCTGCCTCCACCGCTGTGAGCCGACCCTGCTCGCCGTCGCGCGCGCCGCCGCCGTCCTCGGCGAGTCGGTCACCCTGGCCCTGATCGGCGACCTCATCGGGGAGGACGCGACCTCCGTCCGCTGGAGCGTCACCGACCTGCGCGCGGCCGGCCTGTTCTCGGGATCGTGGTTCGGGCACGAGCGCGCCCGGCTGACCGTCCTCGCGGACATTCCCGGCAGGGATCTCCCCGCCATGCGGGCCCGGGCCGCCGAACTGCTCCGCGAGAGCGGCGCTCCCGCCATGGTGGTGGCCGAACAGCTGCTGGCCACCCACGACTCGGCCCAGGCCGCCTGGCAGCCCGACATCCTCCGGGAGGCCGCGCGCGAGGCCCTGGCCGCGGGAGACATCGGCGCCGGCGTCGACTATCTGCGCCACGCCTCCGGCATCTGCACGGACGACAAGCAGGAGGCGGAGGTGATCGCCGCCCTCGCCGAGGCCCAGTGGCCCATCGACCCCGCGAAGGCGTACCGGTACCTCCCGCAGCTCAGCCGTATGGTGCGCGCCGGTCTGCTCACCGGGTCCGACGCCCTGGTCGTGGTGAAACAGAAGGTGTGGCGGGGCGAGTTCGCGCAGGCCGACGACCTGTTGCGGATCATCGAGGCGCGGGAGGGGACCGGCGCGGAGAACTCCTGGGACCCGGTGGACTACCTCCCTGCCGTCATCCGCTCGGACCTCACCCTCGTCCGTGTGTGGCTGTCCTTCTGCTGCCCCGTTCTGCGGCGCGGGGCCAAGCCGGCGACGCGTACGCGGACAGGGGCCGACCTCTCGGCCGGGGATCTCGCCGCGATGTCGCCGCGTGCCTTCATCGCCCTCTCGGCCGACCTCGTCGAGCTGGAGAAGGGCAGGGCCACCGACCAACTGCTGCGCGGCACCGGCATCGCCAGCCCGCTCGCGGACACACTCGTGGCGCTGATCTTCCTGATCGGGGCCCAGCGGCTGGACGAGGCGGTGCTCTGGTCGGAGCGGCTGCTGGACGAGCCGCGCAACCGGCGTGTCCCCATGGGGCGCGCGCTGCTGGAGACGATCAGGGCGGCCGCGGCCCTGAGCCGTGGCGACGTCACCGACGCGGGCGAGGCCGCCGGAACCGCGCTGCGACTGGTCAGCCCCGAGGCCTGGGGTATCGCGATCGGTCTGCCGCTGGCCCTGGCGATCCGGGCGGCGACCGAGAGCGGCGACATCGACACGGCGAGGACCTACCTCGACCTGCCGGTGCCCATGGTCATGTTCGGCACCCCCTTCGCGCTGCCCTACCTCCACGCCCTGGGCCGCTTCCGCCTCGCCCTGGGCCGGCCGCACGCGGCCCTGCGGGACTTCGAGTCGTGCGGGGAGCTGATGGCGAAGTGGCAGCTCGACTCCCCGGAACTCGTGGACTGGCGCAATGACGCGGCCGCCGCCCTCATCGCCATGGGCGATCACCGGCGGGCCCGGGAGCGGATCGAGGAACATCTCGCCCGGCTCGGTGAGCGGCCCGGCCGGGCCCGCGGCATCGCGCTGCGCCATCTCGCCGCGGTGGGCGCGTCCCGGCACCGGCTACGGCTGCTCCAGGAGGCGGTACGCATCCTCGACGCCTGCGGCGACGGTCTGGAGCTGGGCCGTGCCCGCGCCGACGAGGAAGCCGCGCGCCGGGCGGAGGGGCAGACCCCCGCGCTCGGGCCCGCGCACCCGCCGGCGGCGCTGGGGGGCACTCCGTCCCCGCCGGCCCGGGGCGAGGTCCTGACGGGCGACGCCGATCCGGACGCGGTGCCCGCGGCGCTGGCCGAACTCACCGAAGCCGAACGCCGGGTCGGAGCCCTCGCCGCTTCCGGCCGCACCAACCGTGAGATCGCCGACCGGCTCTCCGTCACGGTCAGCACAGTGGAACAGCACCTTACCAAAATATATAGGAAACTGAAGGTGCGCGGCAGGGCGGATCTTCCGATGTCGATCGTACGTTTTTCCGAGGTCTCATGTCCTCCTGGTGAACCGTGAAATTCCCCGTCCAAGTGGCGGTTCCGGACCGTTGGACAGTGTTGTGGTGAGGATTGCGACCGTGTGATCCTGAGCGCCGAATCCACTTTCCAAAACCGATTCCGCCGGGAGGAATTCCATGGCCGGACGGAGCCTCGACGACTATGCGCGGCTGGCGCGAAAAGGCCTGGATCGCGTTCTGGCGGAATCCCTGGAAGCCGGTGAACGCGCCTCCGCGGAGAACAGGGCGGCCTTCGACCGGACCGGTCTGAGGCCGGGCCGGCCCACCCGGCCCGGGCCGCCCGACACCGCCACGAAGATCCTGGACCGTTCCTGGGCCGCGCCGGTCGCCGTCGGCCGGCTCGCCGGGCTCGCCCGGCCCGCGGCCGAGCCCGCCGTGCTGCGGGCGGCCGACGCGGCCGGACTCCCCGTCGTGGTCGACCTGTTCACCTCGCACGACCCCGGGAACGCGCACGACCCCAGGAATGCGCACGACCCCGGGAATCCGGTGCTCTCCGGTGACGGTCCGCGATGGCTGCGGACGTACGCCTTCCGGGACCGCGACGACGCCGAGCGGGCGGTGGCCGACGCGGAGAGTGCCGGTTTCGCCGCTCTCCTGCTCGCGCTGGGCCCCCAGGACGGCGCCGAGCTCCCGCGCCCCACCAGCTCCTTCGCGGACTGGGCCGACGTGGAGCGGCTGCGCGCCACGTCCGCGCTGCCGCTGCTCGTCGCGGGAGTACGCACGGCCGCGGACGCCTCCCGCGCGTTCGACGCCGGGGCCGACGGCCTCGTCACCGACTCGCTGGACGCGCTGCCCGACCTCGCCGCGGTCGCGGGCGGGCACCGGCCCGTGCTGCTCGGCGGCGGCATCCGCCGGGGCGCCGACGTCCTGGTCTCCCTCGCCTCGGGGGCGGACGCGGTCCTCGTGGGACGGCTGGTGCTGGACGGGCTGCTCGTCGACGGGGAGGCGGGCGTCACCGAAGTGCTGGGCGCCCTCGTGCGCGAACTGGAGGAGGCGATGACGTTCACCGGAACCGCCTCGGTCGCCGAGGCCCGCCCCGACAGCCTCCGTACCGGACGCCGGCCGCCGGCCCCCGCACGCCCGGCCGCCGCCGGGCACCCCCTGCGCAAGGACGACCTCCACCCCAGCCTCTCCGATCCCGTCCTGGACACGATGACCTTCCTCAACGAGGTCACCCACCGCTATCCGGACGCGATCTCCTTCGCGCCCGGGCGGCCCTACGACGGGTTCTTCGACACCGAGCAGATCTTCGCCCACCTCCGCCGCTACCTGGACCACCTGGCCGCGCAGGGCCACACGGAGCAGGACATCCGTACCGCCATGTACCAGTACGGCCCCACCGCCGGCCAGATCCGTGAGATCGTCGCCGACTCGCTGCGCAAGGACGAGGGCATCGACGTCCCGGCCGAGTCGATCGTGATCACGGTCGGCGCGCAGGAGGCCATGCTGCTGGTGGTGCGGGCCCTCACCGCCGGCCCCGACGACGTGCTCCTCGCGGCGAGCCCCTGCTACGTCGGCATCACGGGCGTGGCACGGCTGCTGGGCGTGCCGGTGACGGCCGTCGAGGAGCGGGAGGACGGGTTCTCCTGCGCCGGTCTGGAGGCCGCGATCCTGCGGGAGCGGGCCCGCGGACGGCGCCCCCGCGCCCTCTACGTGATCCCCGACCACTCCAACCCGTCGGGCACCACGATGGACGCGCCGACGCGCGCCGCGCTGCTGGAGACGGCGGAGCGGCACGGCATCCTCCTCATCGAGGACAGCCCGTACCGCAGGGTGAGCCCCGGCACGCCGCTGCCGACGCTCAAGTCCATGGACCGTTCGCGCAGCGTCGTCCACCTGGGCTCGTTCGCCAAGACGGTCTTCCCGGGCGCCCGGGTCGGCTTCGCCGTCGCCGACCAGCAGGTGGCCGACGACTCGGGCCGCACCGGTCTCCTGGCCGCCGAACTCGCCAAGATCAAGAGCATGGTGACGGTCAACACCTCGTCCCTGAGCCAGGCCGCCGTGGCGGGCGCCCTGCTGGCCGCCGACGGCCTGATCTCCGAACTGAACGCCGAACCGGCCGCCTACTACGGCAACGCCATGCGGACCACACTGCGCGCTCTGGACGCCCGGCTGCCCGCGGCCCGGCGCGCCGCCCTGGGCGTGCGATGGAACGAACCCACCGGAGGTTTCTTCCTCACGGTCCACGTCCCCTTCCGGGCGGACAACGCGGCCCTCGCCCGGTCGGCACAGGAATTCGGCGTCATCTGGACGCCGATGAACTACTTCTACCCGCAGGGCGGCGGCCATCAGGCCCTCCGCCTCTCCACCAGCTATCTGACGACGGCCGATATCGAAGAGGGCACCGCGCGGCTCGCACGGTTCATGGAAGCCCAGGCCCCGGCGTCGTGAATTCCCCGGGAAAGGTGAAGCAAGTGATCGGGAACAGCACTGCACAACGACCGCGGTCAAAGCCGCGTATGTGGGGGTGGACTTTTCGATGACCATCAATCTGGAACGGCCCTTGGTCCTGACCGGTGACGGCGCCCTGAAAACGCCGTACCGTCCCCGGATCGTCGGGGTGGGGACCGCCGCGTCGGAGACCACCTACTCCCAGCAGGAGGTGCTCGACGCCTTCGCCATCACCGACCCGAAGATCCGGTCCGTCTTCGCCAACAGCGCCATCGACCGGCGCCATCTGACCCTGCCGGAACCGGACGCCGACGGTGTCCGCGCCCCCGAACCGCAGGGCGACCTGCTCGACAAGCACAAGGCCATGGCGGTCGGGATGGGCGCCGAGGCGCTGCGCGCCTGCCTGAAGAGGGCCGGCGCCGAACTCTCCGATCTGCGGCACCTGTGCTGCGTGTCGTCCACCGGCTTCCTCACCCCCGGCCTGAGCGCCCTGATGATCCGTGAGCTGGGCATCGACCGGCACTGCAGCCGCAGCGACATCGTCGGCATGGGCTGCAACGCGGGGCTCAACGCGCTGAACGTCGTGGCTGGCTGGTCCGCCGCCCACCCCGGCGAACTCGCCGTCGTGCTCTGCACGGAGGCCTGCTCGGCGGCGTACGCGATGGACTCCTCGATGCGGACCGCGGTCGTCAACAGCCTCTTCGGCGACGGTGCCGGAGCGATCGCCCTGATGTCCGGCCCCGGTGACGCGGCGTCCGGTGCCGCCGAGGGCCCGACCGTCCTGAAGTTCGCCAGCTGCATCATTCCCGAGGCGATCGGCGCGATGCGCTACGACTGGGACCGCGAGCTGGACCGGTTCAGCTTCTACCTCGATCCCCAGATCCCCTACGTCGTCGGCGCCCACGCCGAGATCGTGGTCGACCGCCTGCTGGGCGACACGGGCCTGCGCAGGAGCGACATCCGCCACTGGCTCGTGCATTCCGGCGGCAAGAAGGTGATCGACGCGGTGGTCGTCAACCTCGGACTGACCCGCCACGACCTGCGGCACACCGTCGGCGTCCTGCGGGACTACGGCAACGTGTCGAGCGGATCGTTCCTTTTCTCGTACGAACGCCTCCTCGACGAGCAGGTGACCCGGCCCGGCGACTACGGAGTGCTCATGACCATGGGACCGGGATCGACGCTCGAGACGGCGCTGGTCCAATGGTGAAGACAGGAGAGAGCGCGGTGCGAGGCGTGAGTGACGTTCTGACACTGGCCATCGACGGATCTCAGCCGCTATCGGTCGGGACCGTCAGGGACCTCACCGTCCTGTGCGACGAGGCGGAGGACCGGGGGGACCTGGGCGGGGCCGTGACGCTGCACGTCACCGGCGTACCCGCGGCGGGCTGGGCCGACGGGCTGGACGTCTCCGTCGTCACCAAGTGGGAGCGGACGCTGCGCCGGCTCGAACGGCTGCCCGCGGTGACCGCCGCGGTCGCGACCGGCGACACCGGGGGAGCGGCCCTCGACGCCTTCCTCACCGCCGACATCCGGATCGCGACGCGCGGCACCCGGCTGCTCCTGTCCTTCGACGGGGAGGCCACCTGGCCCGGCATGGCCGCCTTCCGGCTCGCCCGCCTGGCCGGCGCCGCGCGTGCCCGCCGTGCCGTCCTGTTCGGGCACCCGATCCAGGCGCCCGAGGCGCTGATGCTGGGCATCGCCGACGAGCTGGACGAGGCACCGGAAGCCGCGGCGGCCGCCGCCGTCCAGCGCTGCGCGGGCCTGTCCGGCAAGGAACTCGCCCTACGGCGCCAGCTGCTCTTCGACGCGACGGCGACCAGCTTCGAGGACGCCCTCGGCCCGCACCTGGCGGCCTGTGACCGCGCTCTGCGGCGTACCGCCGAGGAGGCCGCCTGATGCCGAGGCCGAGCCATGGACCCCAAGACGCGCCAGGCGGGGCGGCGGTATGACGACCGCCCCGCTGGAACAGGAGACCGCGCGCGAGGAGTGGTCGGCGCTGACGGAGGCCGCCGAGCACGTGGAGAAGACTCTCGCGTCGCTGCCGGACCCGACACGGCGCACCCCAGGAGAACGGGACCTGGCCGAGGCGGTGAAGAACCGGGCCCGCGCCCTGCGCACCCGGTTCCTGGACGCCCACGCCGACACCGTCTACGACCGGCTCACCGAAGGGCGCACCCGCGGCCTGCGGATCGACGAACTGGTCGCGGCCGCGGCGACCGCCTTCCCGGGCCTGGTGCCGACCGACGACCAGCTCGCGCGGGAGCGGAGCCGGCCGCAGGCCGACAAGGAAGGCCACGAGATCGACCAGGGCATCTTCCTGCGTGCCGTCCTGCGCTCGCCCGCGGCCGGCCCGCACCTCCTCGACGCCATGCTCCGGCCGACGGCCCGGGCGCTGCGGCTGCTGCCGGAGTTCCTCAGCACGGGCGTGGTGGAGATGGAGGCCGTACGGCTGGAACGCCGCGACGGTGTCGCCCGGCTGACGATGTGCCGGCACGATCGTCTCAACGCCGAGGACAACCAGCAGGTCGACGACATGGAGACGGCCGTCGACCTGGCCCTCCTCGATCCGGGGGTCCGGGTCGGCCTGCTGCGGGGCGGGGAGATGAGCCACCCCCGCTACCGCGGCAGGCGGGTGTTCAGCGCGGGCATCAACCTCAAGAACCTGAGCTCCGGCGACATCTCCCTGGTCGACTTCCTGCTGCGCCGTGAACTCGGCTACCTGCACAAGCTGGTCCGGGGCCTGCGCGCGGAGGGCTCGGCGGACCCGGACCGCTGGCACTCGCCGTACACCGAGAAGCCGTGGGTCGCCGCGGTCGACGGCTTCGCGATAGGCGGCGGCGCCCAGCTGCTCCTCGTCTTCGACCACGTCCTCGCCGCGTCCGACGCCTACCTCAGCCTCCCGGCCGCCAAGGAAGGGATCATTCCCGGGGTCGCCAACTTCCGCTTCAGCAGGTACGTCGGGCCCCGGCTGTCCCGCCAGGTGATCCTGGAGGGCCGCCGGATCTGGGCCTCGGAGCCACAGGCCCGACTGCTGGTCGACGAGGTCGTGGAGCCGCAGGAGCTGGACGCCGCCGTCGAGCGGAGCCTGGAACGCCTGGACGGCGAGGCGGTGCTGGCCAACCGGCGGATGCTCAACCTCGCCGAGGAGCCTGCCGAGGCGTTTCGCGCGTACATGGCGGAGTTCGCGCTCCAGCAGGCGCTGCGGCTGTACGGGGAGGACGTGATCCACAAGGTCGGCAGGTTCGCGGCGAGGTCCACGTGAGCAGCGACGACCGCGCCCGGGTGCGGTACGAGAAGAAGGATTACGTCGCTCGCGTCACCCTCGACCGTCCCGAGGTGCTGAACGCGATGGACCTGCGCACGCACGAGGAACTCGCCGGGGTCTGGGACGAGGTGGAGGCCGACGACGACGTACGGGTCGCGGTCCTGACGGGCGCGGGCGACCGGGCCTTCTCCGTCGGACAGGACCTCAGGGAACGGGCCCGCCTCAATGCCGAGGGAACCCCTCCGACCACGTTCGGTAGCCGTGGCCAGTCCGGCTGGCCCCGGCTCACCGAGCGGTTCACCCTGTCCAAACCGGTGGTGGCGCGGGTCAACGGCTACGCCCTCGGCGGCGGCTTCGAGCTGGCGCTCGCCTGCGATCTCGTCATCGCCTCGCACGACGCGGTGTTCGCACTGCCGGAGGCGCGGCTCGGACTGATCCCGGGCGCGGGCGGCGCCTTCCGGCTCGCCCGCCAGCTGCCCCTGAAGACCGCCATGGGACACCTGCTCACCGGCCGCCGGATGGACGCGCCGACGGCGCTGCACTTCGGCCTGGTCAACGAGGTGGCCGGGGAGGAGGAAGGGGACCTGGACCGCCGGGTCACCGCCTGGACGGACGACCTGGTCCGTGCCGCGCCCCTGTCGGTGCGGGCCATCAAGGAGGCCGTGATGCGCTCGCTCGACCAGCCGCTGGAGGAGGCGTTCGCCACCAGGTACGTGTGGGAGGAACGGCGCATGCACAGCCAGGACGCGGTGGAAGGCCCCCGGGCCTTCGCGGAGAAGCGTGATCCGGTGTGGTCCGGCCGGTGAGGTGGGCGGTCCCCCCACGTCTTCGACGTCAACGGCGCGGCCGCCTCGCAGGGGACGGCGGAAGGACACGACGATGCCGATAGCGCACGTCAACGGAATAGATCTCAGCTACGACGACTACGACGACCACGACGACCACGACGCATACGGCGCCCACGACCCTGCCGGTCCGCGGGAGCCTGTCGTGATGATCACCGGCACCGGCGGCCCGGGACGGGTCTGGCGGACCCACCAGGTGCCGGCGCTCAGGGCGGCCGGCCACCGGGTGATCACGCTCGACAACCGGGGAATCCCGCCGACCGGCCCGTCCTCCGGCGGCTTCACCCTCGACGACATGGCCGCGGACGTGGCCGGCCTGATCGAGCACCTGGGAGCGGGGCCCTGCCGCGTCGTGGGCCACTCGCTGGGCGGTCTCATCGCGCAGGAACTCCTCCTCGCCCGCCCCGAACTCGTCACGCGGGCCGTGCTGATGGCCAGCTGCGGACGGGCGGACGCGCTGATCACCGCGATGTCGGCCGCCGACATCGAGCTGGCCGACAGCGGCGTCAAGATCCCACCCGCGGTGTCCGCGTACCGGCACGCCCTGCAGAACCTCTCACCACGCACGCTCAACGACGAGGACAAGCTGCGGGACTGGCTCGGCATCCTGGAGCTCTCCGCCCCCGACCCGTCGACGATCCGCGCCCAACTCGGCCTGGAAGTAGTCCCGAACCGCCTCCCTCACTACCGACGGATCACCCACCCCTGCCTGGTCATCGCCTTTCAGGACGACCTGGTCGTCCGCCCCCACCTCTCCCGCGAACTGGCCGAGGCCATCCCGGCAGCCGCCTACACCGAGATCCCCGGCTGCGGCCACTACGGCTACCTGGAACGCCCCGACGCGGTGAACGAGACGATCACCGCCTTCCTTGACCTCGCGCTTTCATGAGGCCTGGTGTCCGACGGGAGGTCAGACAACCGAGAAAGGAGTGCGAGATCCGGAAGGCCGGCGGCGCGGCCCTGCGGGTCGCCGACGACGGCCGCCCGCTCCTCGGCAACAGCACCCTGGCCGACGCCGCCGGACCCGGCCTCCTCGTCGCGGCGGGCGGCCTGGCGGACATCCGGGACACCGTCGTCGACGGCAGCGCGGCGGAGGGCGTCCGGGTCGAGGAGGGCGGCGAGGCAGCCGCCCTCCGCAACCGGATCACCGCCTCCGGCTCGCACGGCGTGCTGCTCGCCGCCGGGGCACGGGCCGCGCTGGGCGGCTGCGAGGTCTCCAGCGGCCGGGCCGACGGCATCCGCGTCGACACCGCCGAGCAGGTCTCCGTCCTCGACTGCACGGTCAGCGACAACCGGGGAGCCGGACTGCGGCACACCGCCCGGGACGGCGCGCTCACGGTGGAGCGGCTGTCCAGCGTGGCGAACGGGTCCCGGGACGCCTGGGACGGAGCGCCGCCGCCCGCCCCGGGTGACCCGGGTGACCCGGGTCACCCGGCGTCCCCGGCGGCGGCCCGATCCGGACCCGCCGAACCGGAGGGCCCGGTCGAGGAGCTGGCGGCCCTGGTCGGACTGGGCGCGGTCAAGCACCAGGTCAAGGGCCTGGTCAACCTGACCCGGCTGGCCCAGCGCCGGGCCAGCCTCGGCATGCCGGCCCCGCCGGCGAGCTGGCACTTGATCTTCGTGGGAGCCCTCGGCACCGGCAAGACCACGGTCGCCCGTCTCTACGGCTCCATCCTGGCCGAGCTCGGCAGCCTGCGCTCCGGCCACCTCGTCGAGGTGTCCCGGGCCGACCTGGTCGCCCAGGTCGTCGGCGGTACGGCGATCAAGACCACCGAGACCTTCAACCGGGTCCTCGGCGGCGTGCTGTTCATCGACGAGGCCTACACCCTCGCCTCCGACAGCAAGAACTCCGGGGCCGACTTCGGCCGCGAAGCCGTCGACACCCTGGTCAAGCTCATGGAGGACCACCGCGACGACGTGGTGGTGATCGCGGCCGGCTACTCCAAGGAGATGGAGTCCTCGCCGTCAACCCCGGTCTGGCGTCCCGCTTCGCCCGCACCGTCGAGTTCGTCAACTACACCGTCGACGAACTGGTCACCATCGTGGAGAGCATGTGCGAGCGGCACCGCTACGAACTCGCCCCCGACACCAAGGACTCGCTCGCCGCGCACTTCGCGGACATGCACCGGGGCCCCAGCTTCGGCAACGGCCGGGTGCCCGGCAGGTGTTCGAGGAGATGGTGGACCGGCAGGCGTCCCGGCCGGCCGCCCTCCCGGAGGCCGGGGAGCGTGATCTGACGCTGCTGCTGCCGGAGGACGTCGGCGAGGCCGCGGCCGCCGCTGACGTTCTTCGAGGCCCAGCCCCGCGACCGGTCCTTCGGCAACGCGCGGCTGGCCCGGCAGACCGTCGAACGGATGGCCACCCGGCAGGCCCGGAGACTGGCCGCGATGGACGCCCCGGGCATGACGGAACTCCAGACCCTGCTGGCGGAGGACCTGCCCGGGCCGCCACCCGGCCCCGACCGGTAGCCCGGACCCCGAAGACGGCCCCACCGGAACCCCCGGTCAAGCAGACGACCAGGGGTTCTTCGGCGTGCCCGGCGTGCCCGGCGTGCCCGGTGTGCTGGGGGCTCGCGGAACGATCAGGCCCGTCTCGTAGGCCACCACGACCGCCTGGGCGCGGTCGCGCAGACGGAGTTTGGCCAGGATGCGGGCGACGTGGGTCTTCACCGTCGACTCGCTCAGGACGAAGTGGGTGGCCAGGTCGGTGTTGCTCAGGCCGCGGCCCAGGGACTGGAGGACCTGCAGTTCGCGCGGGGTGAGGACCGAGAGGTCGCGGTGGAGGACGGGGGTGTCGGCGGCGGAGGTGAAGCGTTCGACCAGGCGGCGGGTGATGGCCGGGGCGAGCAGGGCGTCGCCGGTGCGGGCGAGACGGACGGCGGCGACCAGGTGTTCGGGGGTGACGTCCTTGAGGAGGAAGCCGCTGGCGCCGGCGGTGAGGGCCGCGTAGACGTAACGGTCGAGATCGAAGGTGGTCAGCATGATCACGCGGGGCGTGTCGGGCCCGGCGCCGGAGAGGATGCGGCGGGTGGCCTCCAGGCCGTCCGTGCCGGGCATGCGGATGTCCATCAGGACCAGGTCGGGGCGGGTGCGGTGGACCGCCTCGACCGCCTCGTCGCCGTCGGCCGCCTCGGCGACGACGTCGATTCCGTCGGCGGCCAGGATCAGGCCGAAGCCGGTGCGGACCAGCGCCTGGTCGTCCGCGATGACGACGCGGGGCGGCGGCGGTTCGGTCATGTTCTCCCGTCCGTCCTCGCGGAGCGCGGTACGACCGCGTGAACCCCGTAGCCGCCGGTGGGCCGCGGACCGGCGTCGAGGGTGCCGGCGTGGAGGGCCAGGCGTTCACGCAGGCCCAGGAGGCCGCGACCGGTACCGGGGCCGGCGCTCGGGGCGGGAGTGCCGCCGGTGCTTGTGACATCGATGTGCAGGGCGTCGGGGGTGTGGTCGAGGACGACCTGGACTCGGGCGCCCGCAGCGTGCCGGACGGCGTTGGTGAGGGCCTCCTGCACCACCCGGTACGCGGTGAGGTCGGCGCCGGCGGGCAGCGGCGACGGTGTGCCGGTGACGGTCAGGTCCACGGACACCCCCGTCCCGCGGACGCGGTCGACGAGGGCGGGGATCCGGTCCACGCCCGGTTGCGGGCTCAGCTCCGGGTCGTCGGCCGGGTCGGGATCGTCACCGGACGGGGTGAGCAGGCCCATGACGTGCCGGAGCTCCGCCATGGCCGTGCGCCCGCCCGCCTCCACGGCCAGCAGCGCCTCACGGGCACGGTCGGGCGCGGCGTCCATCACCTTGCGGGCCGCCCCCGCCTGGATCACCATCACGCTCACATTGTGCGTGACGATGTCGTGCAACTCACGGGCGATGCGCGCGCGTTCACGGTCGACCGCGAGCGCGGTCGCGGTCTTCTGCCGCTCCTGGAGCGTGTGCACGCGCTGCTTCCAGACATGGATGGCGTTGGCACCCAGTCCCACACCGAGCAGCACCAGGAACGGCACCACGCCGGGCGTGAGGGGCAGGAAGTTCTCGTCGGACAACAACGCGATCAGGCCGGCGCCGGCGACCAGACCGGTGAGCGCGCGCAGGCGGTACGGGCTGTACACGGCGGCGCCGTAGGCCGCGATCACGCAGGACAGGAACGGGTAGACGGTCGCGGTCTCGCCGCTCAGGCGCTGGTTGAGCAGCAGCGTCGTGACGATCACGGCCCAGTACGCGACCAGCGGGCAGCGGCGGCGCACCACCAGGGGCAGGGCCGTCAGCGCGGCCAGGACGAGATACCACGGCTGGACGGGATCGACCTGCGCCCACTCCACCGGCGGAGGCGGTACCGGTGGAAGCGCCGGCGCCGTCCCGGGAACCAGCACCTGCCCCGACAAGGGTGGGACGACCAGGTCGGCCGTGTCCCGCAACCGCACCGAGCCCACGGCGCAGGCGGCGAGGGCCACGGCCAGGATCACGTCGGCGGTCCACATCCAGCGGGAGGGCCGCGGCAGTGGATGCGGAGTGTGCGGCAGCGCCGCCGTGCCCGCCGTGCCCGCCGTGCCTGCCGTGCCTGCCGTGCCTGCCGTGTCCGTCGCCCACGGCGTGCCCGTCGCCCACGGCGTGCCCGTCGCCCACCGGCGCGCCGCTGCCAGCCGCTCCGCGCCCAGCCGTAGTGCTCCCTGCCGTAGTGCTCCCTGCCGTACTGCCGCCGGCCGTAACGCCCCCAGCCGTGACAATCCCAGCCATGACCGTCCCGGCCGCAACGCCCTCTGCCGCGCGGTCTTCTGCTGGACCGTCTCCGTCTCCGTCTCCGTTCCCGTCTCCGTTCCCGTCCCCGTCTCCGTTCCCGTCCCCGTCTCTGTCTCCGTCTCCGTCCCCGTCTCCGTCTGCGGAGCGGCCGTGTCCGGCCGTACCGCGTCCGTCCGAGAAGCCCCGCCGGTCCCGCCGGTCCCGCCGGTCCCGCCGGTCCCGCCGGTCGCGCCGGTCGCGCCGTCCATGGGCCCAGTGTGGCAAGACCCCGGCCCGGGGCACATCGTTCCCGGAGCGGACGGACGTGATCTCCACGGCGTACATCGCGGGGATGACGTGGCGGGCGGGTCGGTCCGGTGCGGCAGCCGGGACCGTCGTCGAGGGGGACGCCCCGGACGGGGGTGCGTCCCTAGCGTCGGGGCGAATGCTCGACCACCGCCTGGGAGGCACCGTGACAGCGACCGCGCCCGTCATCGACATCCGCGACGTGAGCAGGACCTACGGCGAGGGGCCGCCCGCCCTCGCCGGGGTCACACTGAGCGTGAGCGCGGGGGAGGCGCTGGCCGTCGTGGGGCCGTCGGGCAGCGGCAAGTCGACGCTCCTCAACCTGATCGCCGGGCTGGACCGCCCGAGCACGGGCAGCGTCACCGTCGACGGGCTGCGCGTGGACGCGATGAGCGAGACCGCCTCGGCCCGGTACCGGCGGACGAGGATCGGCATGGTCTTCCAGTTCTTCCACCTCCTCGAGGATCTGACGGTCACCGACAACGTGCTGCTGCCGGCCCAACTGGCGGGGTTCAAACGGGCGGAGGCCCGGGCCCGCGCCGCGGAGCTGCTGGAGTACCTCGGGGTCGAACGGCACGCCGGGGCGTTCCCGGGGAGGCTGTCCGGCGGCGAGCGCCAACGCGTCGCGGTGGCCCGTGCGCTGATGCACCGTCCAGCACTGCTCCTGGCCGACGAGCCGACGGGAGCGCTGGACACCGCCTCCGGTGCGGACGTCCGCGAGCTGCTCATCACGCTCAACGCGGGCGGACAGACGGTCGTCCTGGTCACCCACGATCTCGGCCTCGCCGAGGCCTGTGCGACGCGGACCGTCGAACTGGTCGACGGCCGGATCGTCCGGGACACCGGCACGGGCGCCGGAACCGGAACCGGAACCGGACCCGGCCAGGGCACCAGTTCCGGCATCGGTCCTGGCGATGCCGCGTCCGTCACGGGGGTGGGCCGGTGAGCGCCCTGGGCCGGGTGGTGCGCGCGGGGGTCGGGCGGCGGCGCGTGCAGACGACGGTGATGGTCCTGACCACGCTCATGGCCGTCACCGCGTCGGTCCTCGCCGTCGGCCTGATGGTCGCGTCCAGGGCACCCTTCGACCGGGCCTTCGCCCGGCAGCACGGTGCCCATCTGACCGCGCGGTTCGACGGGACGGAAGTGACGCCCGCACAGCTGGCGGCGACCGCTCGGGCGTCCGGTGTGAGCGCCGCCGCCGGCCCGTTCCGGACGCTCACGGCACGGCCGCGCACCGCCTCGGACTCCGATGCCCTGCCGGCCGGGGTGGACCTCCCGCCGGTGACGGTCGTCGGCCGGGCGGACGCCGAGGGCCCGGTCGACCGCATCGACCTCGTCGACGGCGCGTGGGCCACCCGTCCGGGCGAGATCGTGGTGGCCGAGGGGGCGCTGCCGGTGCCGAAGGCGGGCGCACGGTTGGCGTTCCCCGACGCGCCGGACAGCCCGACGCTGACCGTGGTGGGAGTCGCCCGCTCGGTGACCGGCACGGCGGAGGCCTGGGTGACGCCCGCACAGGCCGAGGCGCTGGCCGGGACGCGGGCCGACGTGTCGTCGTCGGAGTCGTCGGAGTCGTCGGAGTCGTCGGAGTCGACGGGCTCGGAAGGCTCGTCCGGCTCGGAGGAGTCAGGCGAGTCCTCCTACGAGATGCTCTACCGCTTCCACGACGCGGACACCGACGACGAGGTGGCCGCCCGCCGGAACGCGGTGGCGGCGCTCGTGCCGCAGGGCGCGATGACCGGGACGCTGTCGTACCTGACCGCCCGGCAGGAGCAGACGGCCAACGCGATGGCGTTCGTGCCGTTCCTGGCCGCTTTCGGGGTGCTCGGGCTGTCGCTGTCGGTCCTGGTCATCGGCATCGTGGTCAGCGGCTCGGTCGGTGCCGCGACCCGCCGTATCGGCATCCTCAAGGCCCTCGGGCTCACCCCGGCGCAGATCGTCCTGGCCTACGTCGGGCAGGCGCTGATCCCGGCGGCCGTGGGCTGCGTACTGGCGGTGGTCCTCGGCAACCTGGCGGCCGGGCCGGTGCTGGCCGAGGCCGGGACGGCTCTCGGCGTGCCGGCCGGCTCGATCCCCGTCCAGGTCGACCTCCTGGTGCCCGCCGCCGCCCTCGTCCTGGTCGCGGGCGCCGCCCTGTGGCCGGCCCTGCGCGCGGGCCGGCTGCGCACCGCCGACGCGCTCACCGGCGGGCGGGCACGCGGCACCGGCCGCGGGCGGCCGGCACGGCGGCTCACGGCCCGGCTGCCGGTGCCGCGCGCGGTGAGCCTCGGGCTCGCCCACCCCTTCGCGCGCCCGGCGCGGTCGGGCACGATGGCCGCCGCGGTCGCCTTCGGCGCCGTCTCCGTCACCTTCGCCGTGGGGCTCGCGCTCTCGCTCGGCGTGGTCTCCGACGGGCGCATGCTCAACTCGGCCGGCACGGTCGTCGTGCAGGCGGGCGGGGGCCAGGGACCGCCCGGCGCCGAGGTGGTCCCCGCGGGCGGCGCGGCCGACACGCCGAAGGCCGATCCTGAGCGGGTCGCCGCCGCGCTGCGCGCGCAGCGGGGGACCAGCCGCTTCTACGGCACGGCCCAGGCCCAGGTCGGTGTGACCGGGATCACCGGCGCGACCACGGTCGTGGCGTACGAGGGCGACTCGTCGTGGGGCGCTCCACGGACGGTCTCGGGGCGCTGGCTCGACGGGCCGGGCCAGGCGGCGGTCACCGGCCGGTTCCTGAAGGCCGCCGGTGTCGAGGTCGGTGACACCGTGACCCTGAGGGAGGGGGGACGGCGCGCCTCGGTGCGGATCGTCGGCGAG
Organism: Streptomyces sp. NPDC059895; assembly: GCF_042731035.1. Lineage (NCBI taxonomy): Bacteria > Bacillati > Actinomycetota > Actinomycetes > Kitasatosporales > Streptomycetaceae > Streptomyces > Streptomyces sp. NPDC059895. The sequence continues at coordinate 88,836 of NZ_JBHWKO010000024.1, read as the reverse complement.
GTGTTCTTCACGGAAGGGAAGGGCATGGCACTGCTGACCTCGACGGCCACCCTCTCCCAGCTGGGTGTGGACGCGACGCCCGGCCGCTACGACGTGAGAACGGAGCCGGGTACGGACGCGGATGCGTACCTCACCGCGCTGAACGCCGCCCTGGAACCGGTCGGAGCGACCGCTCGGCCCAACGCCTCCGACTCGTCCAGTGTGGTCCTGGCCATGGACGCGCTGATCGGGATGCTCACCCTGATGCTGGTCATGGTGGCCGGCCTGGGCGTGCTCAACACGGTCGTCCTCGACACCCGTGACCGCGTCCGTGATCTGGGTGTCTTCAAGGCCCTGGGGATGACGCCCCGCCAGACCGTGGCCATGGTGGTCGTCTCCGTCGCCTGGCCGGGCCTGCTCGTCGGCGCGGCCGCGGTCCCGGTCGGCGTCGCGCTGCACCACTGGGTCATGCCCCTCATGGGGGACGCCGTCGGTATGGCCCTGCCCGCCGCGACGGTCGCCGTCTACGACACACCGTGGCTGGTCGCGCTCGCGCTGGGGGGTCTGGTCATCGCGGTGGCGGGAGGCCTGCTCCCGGCCGGCTGGGCGGCCCGGACGGACACGGCCACCGCGCTGCGTACGGAATAGCACGCGCCGAAGGGGCGGGTCGGCCGGCACATGCCGAAGGGCGGCCGGCCGGCACCTGCCGGGGGCGGGTCGGCCGGCACATGCCGAAGGGCGGTTGGCCAGCACTTGCCGAAGGGCGGTTGGCCAGCACTTGCCGAAGGGCGGGTCGGCCGGTACCTGCCGGGGTGGGAGCCGGTCAGCCGAGGACGCGCACCGGCCTCCCGGCGAGGAACGCCCGGATGTCGTCCACGGCCTGCCCGTAGTAACGCTCGTAGTTGGCCCGGGAGACGTACCCCAGGTGCGGGGTCGCCAGAAGGCGGGGTGCCGTCCGCAGGGGATGGTCGTGGGGAAGGGGCTCGACGTCGAACACGTCCACCCCGGCGCCCGCGATCCGGCCCTCCCGCAGGGCCGCCAGCAGCGCGTCCTGGTCGACGATCGCCGCACGCGAGGTGTTGACCAGGAACGCGGTCGGCTTGAGGAGGGCGAGTTCCGCGGGGCCGAGCAGGCCGCGGGTGCGGTCGCTCAGGGCGAGGTGCACGGAGACGAAGTCGCTTCCGGAGAGCAGCTCCTCCTTCGAGGCCGCCGGACGGACGCCGACCTCGTCCGCGCGCTCCCGGGTGAGGTTCTGGCTCCAGGCGGTCACCTCCATGCCGAAGGCGAGGCCGACCCGGGCGACCAGGCTGCCAACCTTGCCCAGGCCCAGCAGACCGAGTCGGGCGCCGTGCAGGTCGGCGCCGACGGTGGACTGCCACGGGCCGCCCTCGCGCAGGGCGGTGGTCTCCTGGACCAGGCCGCGGGCGGGCCCGAGCAGCAGGGCCCAGGTGAGCTCGACCGGCGGGGTGGAGGAACTCTCCGTGCCGCAGACGGTCACGCCGTTCGCCCGCGCCGCCGTGTAGTCGATCACCGAGTTGCGCATGCCGGAGGCGATCAGCAGCTTCAGGCGCGGCAGCCGGTCCAGCAGCGAGGCGGGGAAGGCGACGCGCTCGCGCAAGGTGACCACACAGTCGAAGTCGGCCAGCGCGGCCACGAGTTCGTCCTCGGTGGCGACATGCTCGGTGAAGGCGACGACCCGCACCCCGTCGCCCAGGACCGACCAGTCGACGACCGTGGTGGCGACGTTCTGGAAGTCGTCGAGTACGGCACAGCGGAAAGGCATGTCGGTCAGGTCCTCCTGCTCGGGGAAAATCGGTGTAAAGCCGACACGAAGTGAACCGGCGTCGGGGCAGCCTCCGGATCTGAGGCAACATCTTGGTGAACGACGGGCACCGCCGGGACGGGCCGGGGAGCCGTCGCGGGCCGGACGGAGCGTGGGACGTGGTGGAGCCGAGGATCGCCGTTGCCGTGGTGACGATGGGCAACCGGCCCGCCGAGGTCGACGCCCTGCTGGAGTCGGTGGCGAAACAGGACCTCGCGCCCGCCCGCATCGTGATCGTCGGCAACGGCTGCCGACTGCCCGAGTTCGCCCGCCGGCTCTCCCTGCCCGGCGAGGTCACCACCGTCGAGACCGACGAGAACCTCGGCTGCCCCGGCGGCCGCAACGTCGCCCTCGCCCGGCTGCGGGAGTACGGCGACGTCGACGTCGTCGTGGAGCTGGACGACGACGGGCTGCTCGTCGACGCCGACGTGCTGCGCCGCGTCCGCGACCTGTACGCCGCCGACCCGCGCCTGGGCATCGTCGGCTTCCGCATCGCCGACGAGCACGGTGAGACCCAGCGGCGGCACGTGCCGCGCGTCGGCGCCTCCGACCCGATGCAGGGCGGGTACGTCACCGGCTTCCTCGGCGGCGGCCACGCCCTGCGCATGGAGATGCTCGACCGGACCGGCGACTGGCCCGCCGAGTTCTTCTTCGCGCACGAGGAGACCGACCTGGCCTGGCGCGCCACTGACGCCGGCTGGCGCATCCTGTACGCGCCCGAGCTGCTCCTCCAGCACCCGAAGACCTCGCCCGCCCGGCACGCCATCTACCACCGGGTCACCGCCCGCAACCGGGTGTGGCTGGTCCGGCGCAACCTCCCGCTGCCGCTCATCCCGGTGCACCTGGGGGTGTGGGTCCTGGTCACGCTGCTGCGCACCCGTTCCCTCGGCGGTCTGCGGGCCTGGTTCGGCGGGTTCGCCGAAGGGGTGCGCACGCCGGCCGGCCCACGGCGGCCCATGCGGTGGCGGACGGTGTGGCGGCTGACCCGGCTGGGCAGGCCCCCGGTCATCTGAGACCCCGCCTCCGGCCGTACGGCGTGGCCGGGGCCGGCGGTCGTCACTTGGCGTCGGCATAGCACTCCACCACGGCCGCGGTGAACGGGAACCGCACCGGCGTCTCGCCGAACGTCAGCCGTCCGGCCAGGTCCGCCGCCTCCCGGATCGCGGCGACGACCGTCTCGGCCTCCTCCTGCGGACAGTGCACGATCACCTCGTCGTGCTGGAAGAAGACCAGCTCGGCCGCCATGCCCGCGCATGTGCGGCGGAGTGCGGCGAGCATCAGCAGAGCCCAGTCGGCGGCGCTGCCCTGGACGACGAAGTTGCGGGCGAAGCGGCCGCGCGCGCGGGCGTCGGAAGAGGTGTGGCCGGGCACCCACGGCCGGCTCTCGGCCTCCTCGTCCCCGGCGGGGATGCCCGCCTCCTCCGCCGTGCCGTCCGTCGCCCCGGCCGCGGGCGGACAGGTCCGGCCCAGCCAGGTGCGCACGAGCCGGCCCTCCTCGCCGGCCCGCGCCGCCTCGTCGACGTAGGCCACCGCGCGCGGGAAGCGGCGGCGCAGCGCGGCGAGGTTCTTCAGACCGTCGCCGGACGTCTGGCCGTACACCGCGCCGAGCACGGCGAGCTTGGCCTGGGCGCGGTCGCCGGAGAAGGCGCGGTCGGAGACGGACTGGTAGAGGTCGGTCTCGCGGCCCGCCACCTCCATCAGCCCGGGGTCACGGGAGACCGCCGCGAGCACCCGCGGCTCCATCTGGTCGGCGTCGGCGACGACGAGCCGCCAGCCGGGGTCGGCGACCACGGCCCGCCGGATCACCTTGGGGATCTGCAGGGCGCCCCCGCCGTTGGTCACCCAGCGCCCGGTGACCGTGCCGCCGGCGAGGAACCCGGGCCGGAAGCGGCCCTCCCGCACCCAGTCCTGGAGCCAGGACCAGCCGTGCGCCACCCAGATGCGGTACAGCTTCTTGTACTCGATCAGCGGCCGCACGGCCGGATGGTCGATCGACTCGATCTCCCAGCGCCGCGTCGACCTGATCCTGATCCCGGCCTGCGCGAACGCTCTGACCACATCGGCGGGCAGGTCCGGCCGCACCCGGCGCCCGAAGGCGGCCGACACCTCGTCGGCGAGCTCGGCCAGCCGCCGGGGCTCGCCCCCGCCCGCGTACCGCTCGCCGAGCAGATCGTGCAGCACCGCGCGGTGCACCCGCGCGCTCCACGGCAGCCCCGCCCGGTTCATCTCGGCGGCCACCAGCATGCCCGCCGACTCGGCCGCCGTCAGCAGCCGCATCCGCTCCGGGTGCTCCGCCCGGTCGTGGCGCCGCTGCTGGCCGGCGTAGACGGCGAGGAGGTCGGCGAGCGGCAGCCCGGCGTCCTCCGGTTCGAAGAGTGAGGACTGAGCGCCGGGCTCGGCGGACCGCTGCGGCGGGTCCGGCGGTACGGGCCCGCCGCGCAGCCGGGCCAGGGCTGCGGCGGCAGACCGGGGCTCGCCGTGCCGCCCTTCGTGGCCGAGCAGGAGGGTCTCGGCGTCCTCGACGTCGTAGCACCGTTCGACTCGCACGCCCGCGGCGAGCAGCCGTGGATACACCTCGGCCGTCGAACGCCAGACCCACCGCGCCACCCCGGGCCGCCCCCGCACCGCCTCCACCAGATCCCCCTCCCGCACCACGCGCCCCACCGGCAGCCCGTCCCCGCCGAGGGCGACCAGTTCCGCACCGCCACCCTCGACCGGAGCGAGCACCCACCGATCACCCATACCGCGAGTCTGCCAGGAGGGTCTGACAACGCCCCGCGGGTCCGTGGCCGGCGGGTCCGTGGCCGGCTGGTCCATGGTCGGCAGGTCCATGGTCGGCGAGTCCGTGGCCGGCGGGTCCGTGCTCGGCTGGTCCATGGTCGGCAGGTCCATGGTCGGCGAGTCCGTGGCCGGCGGGTCCGTGCTCGGCTGGTCCATGGTCGGCGGGTCCGTGCTCGGAGGATCCGTGCTCGGCTGGTCCATGGTCGGCGGGTCCGTGGCCGCGAGTCCGCCCCGCTCGGGCGGTCGGTGTCGCGTCGGTCGGCGCGACCGCTTGGTGAGCCGCTCCCCGTCCGTGACACCATCGCCGGATGACCAGCAGTACGCCCACCGTCGACCGCGCCCTCCGTGCCGCCCTCTACGAAGCGGGCGACGCCGCCCTCGACACGGGTGCGTCCCTGCTCGCCGCCGACCCCTCGGCGGACGCCGACCTCGCTCGGCGCGGCGAGGAGTTCGTGGCGGCGGCCTGGCGGCGCGGCTGGCAGCCCGCCGACGTCGTACGGCTCGTGCGCCGCGACCTGGACGAGACCCACGTCCGCCTGCTCGCGTCACTGATCCGCGCACAGGACCGCCGGGAGGAGGGGCGCCCGCGCGGCCGGCGCTGGACGGCTCAGCTGGAGGAGCTCCCCACGGAGGCCCCGCCGCGCACCGACCGCTTCTCCCACGCCACCGCAGTCCTGGAGCTGTACCGCCTGCTGCTGCGCCTGCCCACCCTCGAACCCCTCCGGGAACCGCGGCAGGGCCGGGCGGCCCGCTCCGACTCCCGCATGCTCACCCGCATCCGCGCCCTGCTCGCCAAGGCGGAGGCGACCGGATACCCGGAGGAGGCGGAGGCGCTCACCGCGAAGGCGCAGGAACTGATGGCCCGGCACAGCGTCGACGAGGCCCTGCTCGACGCCCAGGCCTCGGACCCGGACGCCCCCGCCGCCTGCCGCATCGGCGTCGAGCCGCCGTACGAGCAGGCCAAGGCGGTGCTCCTGGACGCGGTCGCCGACGCCAACCACTGCCGGGCGGTGTGGAACGAACCCTTCTGCTTCTCCACGGTCGTCGGGTTCGAGGCCGACCTGGAGGTGGCGGAACTGCTCTACACGTCACTGCTGGTGCAGGCCCAGACCGCGCTGGCCAGGGCGGAGGCGGCCCAGCGCGCGGGCGGCCGCAGACGCACCAAGACCTTCCGCCAGTCCTTCCTCGCCGCCTACGCCCACCGCATCGGCACCCGCCTCGCGGCGGCCGCCGAGACCCAGGTGACCGACGACCTGCTCCCGGTCCTCGCCACCCGCGACCTCGCGGTCACCGACGCGACGGACCGCATGTTCCCGGAGACCGTCACCACCCGCCTGCGCGGCGTCACCGACGAGGCGGGCTGGACGGAGGGCGCGCAGGCGGCGGACCGGGCCCGGATGAGTTCCCGGCCGCGCCTGCCCGGATGAGTTCCGGCCCCTGAGGACTACTGGTAGGTCACGTCCGAGGAGTCGTAGACGCAGTACGTGCCGTCCGGGCCACTGCCCAGCTCGGTCGGCTCGTCGCCGCTGCTGTTGCCCTCGAAGCGCTCGCACACGGTGATCTTCTTGCTGCTGTCACCGACGATCGTCACGCCGGACAGCTTGGCCGTGTCACCGTAGTTGGAGTTGATCCCGACGACGACCTTGCCGGGGCTGGTGACCTTCACATTGCTGATCACCACGTGCCGGGTGTACTGCGTCGAGCAGTTGCCGCACGAACGGTAGAGCTTGCCGAAGTCGGAGACCTGGAAGTTCTTGATGGTCAGGGTGCCGGCACCGTTGTGCTGGAAGACCTTGTCGTCCGCCTTCTGCGCACCGCCGCCGTCGATCACGTAGGTCGCCGAGGAGGACTTGCTCTTGAAGGTCGCCGCGTCCTCGCCGACGTCCTCCCACCACACGTTCTGCAGCGTGCAGCTGCCGGAGCAGTGGATGCCGTCGGCGGCCGGGGAGCCGAGGATCACGTTCTTCAGCGTCGCGCCGTCGGCGAGCTTGAAGAGCGGGTCCTGGCCCTCGTCCTGGCCGTCGCCGCCGAGGTCGCCCGAACCGTAGAAGCGCTTCAGGGAACCGTCGTACGTCCCGCTCACCTCGATGGTCTCGGTGACGGCCTGCTCGCCGGTGGCGGTGGGCCAGGAGGCGAACGTGGTGCCGCCGGAGGCCGTGGCGGTCGCGGTGGCGGTGGCGGTCGCGGTCGCCGTCGCGGAGGCAGTGGCCGATGCCGATGCCGACGCCGATGCGGTGGCCGAAGCCGACGGAGACGCGGAGGCGGACGTCGTCGCACCGGCCGACGGTGTGGCCGACGCGCCGGTCACCGTCTGCAGGGTCCAGCTCTTGGTGGCCGCCTTGTCGCAGGAATTCTGCTGCGCCCGCGCGGACTTGGTGTTCAGGCACTTCTCGCTGTGCTCGTTGACCAGGTGGTACGCGTCGTCCAGCGCGCTGACCCGCCAGACCTGCGAGGTGCCGTCGTCGCAGGTCTGTTGCTGTACGGCCTTGCCGGCGGAGGCCGAGTCGCCCTGGACCCCGGCGCACAGCCCGGTGGCGGAGGACGCCACGGTGAACCCGTCCCCGGACGCGGTCAGCTTCCAGTTCTGGTCGGCGCCCCCGTCACACGTGGCCAGCGCCAGCTGGACACCGTCCGCCGTGCTCGCCGAGGGGACCTCCAGACAGGTGCCGTCCGAGTTCACCAGACGGTAGGTGCCCGCGCCCGGTCCGGAGGCGGACGCCGTCATCAGCACTCCGCCGACGACGGCGCCGCCGACCAGCGATGTGGCGATGGCGCCGACCAGAACGGTACGGCGGCGTCCGTTCCTCCGGCGGTGCCCCGGGCGTGGGGCTGTCTCTGTACTCATGTCGCAGCTTTCGTTCGGCGTGCGATGGCCTTCCTCGTCCATCTGACCCTTTGTCGCCGCCGCCCGGCCGGAGGTTGCCGGGCGGCGGGATCTTTTTCCCGGGCCCGCGACGGGGAGCTTCCCGCCGGTCAGTCACCCGCCTGCTGGAAGGCGCTCACCGAGGCGTCCGGGGTGTCCTCGCCCTTCAGGGCCACGTCGCCGTACGACCACGCGAAGCTCTGGTCCGCCTCGCCGCCCGGCAGCCCGTACTTCACCGTCGTCACGGCGAGGCTCTCCGAGCCGCCCTCCTCGGCGCGGACGTACGTGATCGTGAAGGAGGTCGTGCCCTGCTCCGGCAGGGTCAGCTGCTGTGCCTCGGCGGCTTCGTTCCGCGGAACGGCGGTGCTGGTGCCGTCGGCGTCGAACTCGACCTCGGGGAAGCCGTCCAGGGTGCACTCGGCGCCGTTGTTGGTGACCGTGACGGTGACGTTGCCGGTGTCCCCGGCGGCGGGCGCGGCGTTCACCGCGCCGAGCTCCATGGCGAGGTCGCCGGCGGCACAGGCGGAGCCGGACGCGGCCTTGCTCTCCTCGCCCCCGGAGGAGCTGTCGTCCCCGCCGCCGCATGCGGTGAGGAGGAAGGCGGCGGCGAGGGCGGTGACGGTGATCGGAACGGCGCGCATGTGTGGGTCCCTTGCATGACGTGACGGTGCTCGAAGGATCATCACGCATGTCCGCCCCGAACCGCCGCCCACCCCGCCATCCGGACCCCCGGTCACAGACCCCGGCCACGGCGGTCACAGGGTCCGGTCACCGGGTCCGGTCACCGCGCCCGGAGGGTGTCCGGTCACCGCGTCCGGAGGGTGTCCGGTCACGGCGTCCCGTCACCCCAGGCCGGCCGTCGGCAGCCCCGACGGCAACTGGCCGCCCTCCGCCTTGGTGTACGTCTCCTGACCGGCCCCGCCCTCCCAGGTGATCCGGAGGGAGTCCGCGTCGACGGAGTCGACCATGCCGGTCGTCCGGTCGTCCGTACCGGTCGTGCACTTCAGGCGGATCATCCGCATGTCCGCCTCCTCGCCGGCGGTCCCGCTGCACACGCTCCCGCCGGTCGCGAAGAGGGCGGCCTGCGAACCGGTGATGACCAGGGCGACTGCCTTGCCGTCCGCGGTGGCGAGCCAGCTGCCCTCCAGCTCGGAGGAGGCCCGTGCGGACGCGGATCCACCGGTGCCGCCGGAGTCGCCGGAGTCGCCGGTTCCGCCCCCGGTGTCCGCGCTCGACGCCGTGCTCGATGCCGTACTCGACGTGGCCGACGGCGTGTCGTCGGATCCGCCGTCGTCGCTGCACGCGGTCAGCGCGAGCGCGCCCGCCAGCGTGGCCGTCACGACGGCCCCCCGGACCACCCGGCGGACCGGCCCGCGCGCGGGACGCGCCGAAGGGGAGGGCGAGGGCGAGAGGGAGGGGGAGTGGCTCGAGGAGGGCGTGGTGTGCGAGAAGTTCGCCGTGGTCACTGCTAGCTCCCAAGCGGTAGCCGGACGGCCCGGTCGGCCGGAAGGACCGCAGCAAGCTACCAGCCGCCCCCGGCCCGGCAGCACCCCCGGCAGCACCCCGGACGGCCCTCACCGGGCCCCCTCACCACATCGCGCCACCACGCCCTCCATTGCCCCCCCCTTCCACCACCCCCCTTGACCGCCCTCCTTCACCACGACCCCTTCCGTACTCCCGGCAGATACCCCGCGTGCGCCTGCTCCCGCAGACTCACCCGTGACAGCCCGAACGCACGGAAGTACCCCCGCGGCCGCCCGTCCACCTGGTCACGGTTGCGGACGCGCGTGGCACTCGCGTCGCGCGGCTGGCGGCGCAGCTCGCGTCGAGCGGCCTGCCGTTCCGCGTCCGTCGACGACGGGCGCCGGAGGATCTCCTTCAGTTCGGCCCGCCGCTCGGCGTACCGGGCGACGGTCTCCCGCCGCTGCTCGTTCTTCGCGATCTTGCTCTTCTTCGCCATCAGACCCTCACTCCCCGGGCGCGGATCCGGGCCACGGCGGCCTCGACACCGATCGCGTCGACGGTCCGGATCCCACGGGCGCTCAACCGCAGCCGTACGTACCGGCCTTCGCCGGGCAGCCAGTACCTCTTGGACTGGATGTTCGGGTCGAAGCGGCGCGAGGTGCGCCGGTGGGAGTGGGAGACACGGTTGCCGAAGCCGGGCCGGGCGCCGGTCAGCATGCAGTGCGCGGACATGGGTGACGTACCTCTCCTGAAGCCTTAGTGCTAATGGAATTCATTTTCAGTAAGGTATCAGCATGGCACGCAACGAACTGCGCCCGGTCATCAGACTGCGCTCCACGGCGGGAACCGGATACACCTGGTCACCCGCAAGAACCGCCGCAACGACCCGGACCGCATGACCCTGCGCAAACGGGGCGGGGCGTGAGCCTGTCCGTGGTCCTCGTCGGCGGGCTGCACGCCGACGCCCGCCGGGCGGCCGTCGCGCGGCTGCACGCCGACGTGCCCGGCACGGTCGTCCTCCACCGCGACCTGTCGACGGCCGCCGCCGGCACGGTCGTCCGGACCGTGAGGGACGCCACCGGCATCCTCTCGGCCGGTGGGGCGCCCCTGGTCGACGACTGCGCCTGCTGCGCCCTGCGCGAGGACCTGGTACCCGAACTGCGCCGCCTCGCCGACGACGGCACCACCCGGCTCGCGGTCGTCGAGCTGTGGGACTCCGTCGAGCCCAAGGCCATGGCCGAGGCGGTCGTGGCCGGCGGCCTCACCGTCACCGCCGTGATCACGGCCGTCGATCCGGCACTGCTGCTGCCGTACCTCGCCGACGGCGACGACCTCGCGACGTCGGCCTCGCCGCGGCCGCCACCGGCCGGCGGACCGTCGCCGACACCTTCGCGCGGCGACACCGATCCGCTGCGGACGTTCCTCTCCGACCGAGGCAAGATCCGCAGCCGCCGGGTCACCCGGGTCTCGGCCCGGCAGCAGCGCCAGGTGTCCGCGCGATCAAGAACGCCAGGGAGATGGCCCTCCTGCCGTACAGCGGCCGCTGACGCCGAGGGCGGCAGCGGAGACCGGCCACCGGCGTAGGGACGTTACCGCCGGTGCCGTATGCCCGGGGCGCCGTTCGCCGAGGCGGGAATACGGCCGCCGTCCGGTTCCGTCGTGTGCCGGCTCCGGGTGAATCTGCGTCGACGTGCCCTCGTCGCGGCCGTGTGCGCGCCGGTCCCACGTCTCGCCCCCGTGGACGATCTCCCCGTCGTCCACGGGGGCGAGCGCTTGTCACGGACCCCGGGCGCGGGGAAGTCCGCCCGGCCTGTTCGCGCCGGGGGCGGGGGAGGTGTGCGGCGTTCGGGTTCGCGCGGCGCGAAGGCCTCGTGAGCCGCCCGCGCGCCGCGCGGCCCCGGCGAGTGGACGGTCCGCGTCCGCCCGGGCGCGGGGGCCCCGGCCGGAGCCCGTGGTGTGCACGGTGCGTCGCCGGCCGAACCGGATGCGCGACAGCGGAACACGGGCGCCACCCGGTGCGTCTTCTCCTGTGCGCGAATGGTTCGATCCGAACCATCGCGTACGGCGCGCGGCTGTGCAGGTCACCCACAGGAACCGGTGATCGCATGGCCCGTGGGCCCCGGGGCAGACGCGCGACGGAGACCGGAAAGCCGAACGCGTCCGGTACGGCGGGCGTCCCCGCTGTAACCGCACAGGCACCCGGCGTGCACGTGCATCTGCTCATGCAGCTGCACATGAACGGGGTTATGATCCGGAACAGTTGACCACCGCACCTATGGCCACACGAGCCAGTGCACCACCAGGGAGCGACCTGTGGACCACGACGTTGACGGGGGGCACGACGTGTACAACGGCATGGCGGCCACACAGTTGTCCGGGGTTGCCTGGCAGAAGAGCCGGCACAGCAATTCACAGGGGTCCTGCGTGGAGTTCGCGCGGCTGCCCGGCGGTGACGTGGCCGTGCGCAACTCGCGCTTCCCGGACGGTCCCGCGCTCGTCTACACGCGCGCCGAGATCGAGGCGATGCTGCTGGGCATCAAGGACGGCGAGTTCGACCACCTGATCGCGAGCTGACCACCGTCCCCTCCGGCGTGCCGCGCGTCGGAGCGGGGGGCGGGAGTACGGGTGTGGTTGTGGGTGGTGGCGGAGATTCCGTGGGAACCGGTGGAAAAGCGGCTACGACGCGCGTAGAACCGCGGCGTCACAAGACGCCGCGGTCCTCATTCACCCGCGGTGGGCAGCCGGAACAGCGCCCAGACGACCTTGCCGCCCAGCGTGCCGGCGAAGGGGTGCCAGCCCCAGCCGTCGGCGAAGGAGTCGACCAGGAACAGGCCGCGGCCGCACTCGGCGGCGAAGTCGTCCGCCTCGCGCGGCAGCGGGCTGTCGTCGCTGGGATCGCGCACCGCGCACACCAGCCGCTCGGTCCACCGCATCAGGTGCAGCCGCACGGGCGGGTGCTGCTCGTGCGGGAGCTGCTCGTCGGGAAGGAGGGGGGCGGAGTCGGACGGCAGTCCGTGCCGCAGGGCGTTGGTCACCAGTTCGGAGACGACCAGACAGACATCGTCGAAACGGTCGCCGACATCCCACTGTCCGAGCGTTCTGCGGGTGAACCGCCGTGCCTCGCGGACCGCTTCGTAGCGGGCGGGCAGTGCACAGGAGGCGGCGTCGGACACGGCCGCGGGATCAAGCGGCGGAAGGCCCTGCCGTAACGGCTCGAGCATGGTCGATCCATTCGTCCCCATGCGAGGCACTCCCGGGATTCGCGGTCGTTGCGATGCAGCGGTGGCGCGGGACCATCGTTTCCGATGCGTAGGGCAGATGCAAGGGCAGATGCACGTGCACGTGACCGAAATGGACCTGCCCGTACCGCTTCTTGGCCATTTTTTCCGCCATCTTCTCGCCGATCAGAGGCAGGTCCTTGCCTTCTCCCCTCTCTTCCCTGGCGTCACTCTGTGCGTATCCTTTGGCTTCTTTCCATCTCTGTAATCGGACGAGTACAGCTCGAAGTGTTTTAGTGGCAGACTGCGGGACCCTGAGAACGGTTGGGGAGGCTGGCGAAGGTGAGCGCGGGAGAGCCCGGATCGGTGGTGCGGCGGATGCTGCTCGGTTCGCAACTACGGCGACTGCGTGAGGCGCGCGGCATCACGCGCGAGGCGGCGGGCTACTCGATCCGTGCGTCGGAGTCGAAGATCAGCCGTATGGAGCTGGGCCGGGTGAGCTTCAAGACGCGGGACGTGGAAGACCTGTTGACGCTGTACGGCATCACGGACGACTCCGAGCGCCAGGCGCTCGTCTCCCTCGCCCGTGAGGCCAACGTGGCGGGCTGGTGGCACAGTTACTCCGACGTCCTGCCCAACTGGTTCCCGACGTACGTCGGCCTGGAGGGCGCCGCCTCGCTGATCCGCGCCTACGAGGTGCAGTTCGTGCACGGGCTGCTCCAGACCGAGGCGTACGCGCACGCGGTCGTGCGGCGCGGCATGAAGGGCGCGAGCGTGGCCGACATCGACCGCCGGGTGGCGCTGCGCCTGGAGCGGCAGAAGTACCTGGTGGCCGAGAACGCCCCCGACGTCCACATCGTCCTCGACGAGGCCGCCCTGCGCCGGCCCTACGGCGACCGCGAGGTGATGCGCGGACAGCTCCAGCACCTGATCGACGTCTCCGAGCGACCCAACGTGCGGCTGCAGATCATGCCGTTCGGCTTCGGCGGGCACTCCGGGGAGAGCGGCGCCTTCACCATCCTCAGCTTCCCGGAGTCGGACCTGTCGGACGTCGTCTACCTGGAGCAGCTCACCAGCGCCCTCTACCTGGACAAGCGCGAGGACGTCGCCCAGTACGAGCAGGCGCTGAAAGAGCTCCAGCAGGACAGTCCCGGGCCCGGCGAGAGCCGGGACCTGCTGCGCGGGCTGCTCCAGCTTTCCTAGGGTTTTCCCCAGAGAATCCCGGGGTAGCCCCAACCCCCTTGCCGCGCAAGTACGATGACGTGCGATCAGATCGTGACGTCGATCGCAGCGCAGGGGATTGAGGGATCACATGTCGTCGTACTTCACCGACCTGGCCCAGCAGTACATCGACGGTGAGTGGCGCCCGGGAACAGGCTCCTGGGACATCATCGACCTCAACCCCTACGACGGCGAGAAGCTCGCCTCGATCACGATAGCCACGGTCGACGAGGTCGATCAGGCCTACCGGGCCGCTGCCCGCGCCCAGAAGGCCTGGGCCGCGACCAACGCCTACGCCCGCCGCGCCGTCTTCGAGAAGGTGCTGCGCCTGGTCGAGGAGCGCGAGCGGGAGATCACCGAGGTGATCATCGCCGAGCTCGGCGGCACCGGCCTCAAGGCCGCCTTCGAACTGCACCTCGCCAAGGAGTTCCTGCGCGAGTCCATCCACCTGGCGCTGCGCCCCGAGGGCCGGATCATCCCCTCGCCGGTCGACGGCAAGGAGAACCGCCTCTACCGCCTCCCGGTGGGCGTCGTCGGCGTGATCAGCCCCTTCAACTTCCCCTTCCTGCTGTCGCTGAAGTCCGTCGCGCCCGCCCTCGCGCTCGGCAACGCCGTGGTCCTCAAGCCCCACCAGGACACCCCGATCGTCGGCGGCACGCTGGTCGCGAAGCTCTTCGAGGACGCGGGCCTGCCCGCCGGCCTGCTGAACGTCGTCCTCACCGACGTCGCCGAGATCGGCGACGCCTTCCTCGAGCACCCGGTCCCGCGGGTCATCTCCTTCACCGGCTCCGACAAGGTCGGCCGTCACGTCGCCACCGTCTGCGCCGCGCACTTCAAGCGCACGATCCTGGAGCTGGGCGGCAACAGCGCCCTCGTGGTCCTCGACGACGCCGACATCGACTACGCGGTCGACGCGGCCGTCTTCAGCCGCTACGTCCACCAGGGCCAGGTCTGCATGGCCGCCAACCGCGTCCTGGTCGACCGCTCGATCGCCGACGAGTTCACCGAGAAGTTCGTCGCCAAGGTGAAGTCCCTCAAGGCCGGCGACCCGAGCGACCCCCAGACGGTGATCGGCCCGGTCATCAACTCCTCCCAGGCGGAGGCCCTGACGGCCGCCGTGGAGCAGGCCGTCGCCGGCGGCGCCACGGCCCTCGTCCACGGCGCCACCACCGACAACCTCGTCGAACCCAGCGTCCTCACGGACGTCCCCGCCGACTCGCCCCTGCTGCGCCAGGAACTCTTCGGCCCGGTCGCCTTCCTCATCCCCTTCGACGGCGAGGAGGAGGCCGTCCGCCTCGTCAACGACACCCCGTACGGCCTCAGTGGCGCCGTCCACACCGGCGACGTCGAGCGCGGCGTCCGCTTCGCCCAGCGGATCGACACCGGCATGTTCCACGTCAACGACGGCACCGTCCACGACGAGCCCCTCGTGCCCTTCGGCGGCGAGAAGAACTCGGGCGTCGGCCGTCTCAACGGCGAGACCACGCTGGAGGCGTTCACCACCACCAAGTGGATCTCCGTCCAGCACGGCCGCAGCGGCTTCCCGTTCTAGGGCCTGCCGCGGCCTGTCGTTCGGGTCAGGTCGCAGGAACCGGTCCGCCGCCCTGGGCCGCTGAGACCCGCCGGGGGAGGGCCGCCGGCGGGCTCCGGCGCGCCGCGCCTCAGTGGTGGAACCCGGTCGCCGCCCCCTTGTCCCGGACCGCCGGTCCCGACTGGCGCCGCAGCTCCGGCAGCAGCCGTTCCAGGTTCTCCACGAACAGCTCCGCGAGGTCCTCCGAGAAGCCGTTGCGGCAGACGACCCGCAGGACGGAGAGGTCCTCCCGGTTCGGCGGGAAGGTGTACGCCGGGACCAGCCAGCCGTTCTCCCGCAGCCGGCGGGAGACGTCGAAGACGTCGTACGCCGTCACGTCCGGTGCCGTCGTGAACGCGAAGACCGGCAACTGGTCGCCCCGGGTGAGGAGCCGGAAGTCGCCGAGGGCCTCCACGCGGTCGGCGATGCCCCGGGCCACGTCCCGAGTGGTCTGCTGCACCGCGCGGTAGCCCTCGCGGCCGAGTCTCAGCAGTGTGTAGTACTGGGCGACGACCTGCGCACCGGGCCGGGAGAAGTTCAGCGCGAAGGTCGGCATGTCGCCGCCCAGGTAGTTCACCCGGAAGACGAGTTCCTCCGGCAGGGCCTCCTTGTCCCGCCACAGCGCCCAGCCCACCCCGGGGTACACCAGGCCGTACTTGTGCCCCGAGGTGTTGATCGACGCCACGCGCGGGAGGCGGAAGTCCCACACCAGGTCCTCGTCGAGGAAGGGGGCGACCATGGCGCCGGACGCGCCGTCGACATGCACCGGGATGTCGAGGCCGGTGCGCTCCTGGAGGGCGTCCAGGGCCGCGCACAGGTCGGCGATCGGCTCGTAGGACCCGTCGAAGGTGGAGCCGAGGATGCCCACGACCCCGATGGTGTTCTCGTCGCACAGCTCGGCGGCGGCCTGCGGGTCGAGGTGGAAGCGGTCGCCCTCCATGGGGACCAGACGGGCCTCCACCTCCCAGAAGTTGCAGAACTTCTCCCAGCACACCTGGACGTTGACGCCCATGACGAGATTCGGCCGTGCTCCGGGGGCCTGACCACGCTTGCTCCAGCGCCGCTTCAGCGCCATCCCGGCCAGCATGCACGCCTCGCTGGACCCGGTCGTCGAACAGCCCACCGCCGCCGACGGATCCGGCGCGTTCCACAGATCGGCGAGCATCGCCACACAGCGGCGCTCCAGCTCGGCGGTGCGCGGGTACTCGTCCTTGTCGATCATGTTCTTGTCCCGGCACTCGCCCATCAGGACGCCGGCCTGCGGCTCCATCCAGGTGGTGACGAAAGTGGCCAGGTTCAGCCGTGCGTTGCCGTCCAGCATCAGCTCGTCGTGGACCAGCTGGTACGCCGCCGACGGAGCCATCGGTTCGTCCGGCAGCCGGTGCTTGGGCGGAGCCTCGGCCATGCCGCCGACCGGGTTCGCCTCACCGTAGAACGGGTTCACGGACAGGGGGCGTTCGTCGGGCTTCTGGGGACCTTTGTGCAGGGGCACGGACTTCCTCCCAACCGCGGACCGGCCTCCGGCCGGCTCGCATCGGCTTGCATCACGTCATCGGATCGAGGGGTGTGTTCGGTTCATCGGGTCGAGGGGGTGTGTCCGGTTCATCGGGTCGAGGGGGTGTGTCCGGTTCATCGGATCGAGGGGGTGTGTCCGGTTCATCGGATCGAGGGGTCTGTCCGGTTCACACGCTCAGGGCACCGCCGTTCCGTCGTCGCGCAACTGCATCTGCGGCCGGCCCGTCACCAGCAGCCACGCCGGGAGCGAGGCGATGCACAGCAGCGCGACGACCGTCGGGGAGGACACCAGGACGGCCGCGACGAACAGGCTCACCCAGCCCTGCCGGGTGATGGCCAGCAGCAGCCCCAGCACGCCCGTGGCCACGCCCACCGCCGGATGCACCCCGGGCACCAGCGCGTGGGCGGTGAGGCCGAGAGCGGAGCCGATGAACACGGCAGGGAAGATCCGCCCGCCCCGGAACCCGCAGGACGCGGCGACGAGCAACGCGGCCAGCTTCACCACCGTCATCGTGGCCAGCTGCCCGGCCGACCAGCCGTCCGGATCGGACGCGAGCTCCCCGACCTCCTCCAGTCCCTTGAAGAGCGTCAGAGGGCCGCCCAGGGCAGCCAGCAGCCCCAGCACGAGCCCGCCGGCCGGCAGCGCCAGCATCGGATGCCCGAGGCGGGCGAACGCGCCGTGCACGTACGGGAAGGCCCGTACGGCGCACATGCCGAGCAGCGCGGCCACGGACGCGATCACGAGCGCTGCGAGCAGGTCGGCCCAGCCGGGATGTCCGAACGGGGGGAGGTGCAGGTCGAAGCTCGGCTCGGCCACCAGGGTGGTGGTCATCGAGCCCGCCGCCGCCGCGACCAGCGGCGCGAAGACGCTGTCCCACAGCGGCCCCTTGGTCCCTCTGCCCGCCAGCGCCTCGGAGATCAGCAGCGCCGCCGCGACCGGGGTCCCGAACAACGCCCCGATGGTCGCCGCCTCGGCGAGCACCGGCCACACCGGGCCCGGCATCCGGGGCACCAGCCTGCGCCCCAGCCAGAAGGCGAGCGCGACGTTCACCGCGATGATCGGGTTCTCCGGACCCAGGCTGGGCCCGCCCGCCAGCATCAGCGCGGTCGCCACCACCAGGCCCGGGAGGACGACGGGCGGCAGCACGGGCGCGTCCAGGCCCGTCGTGGCGGGGTCGGGCCCCGCGTGCCCCGGAGCCTTCCACACCACGAGACCCACCAGGATCCCGGTCGAGGTCAGCATGACGAGCATCCACAGCACCGAGTACCGGCCCACCCCCAGCGCGTCCGGAAGATCCCCCCACAGCACGTCCTGGAGCCGCTCGGCCGCCCCGCTCACCAGCAGGAGCAGCAGGCTCGCCAGGACGCCGACGGCCAGGGCGGGCAGGATCAGCGGCAGCAGGGCGCGTGCCGGGGTCGTGGGAGCGGTGGGCGCCTGCCGCGTGCTGTCCTGGGCCACGACCTCAAGATAAGCAGGCAAAACGGACATGACATGCGGGGGGAGCCGAAAGGGGGCATGCGGGGCCGGCGGGACTTGCACCTCACGCGGCGTGAGGGCGCACCGTGGAACGCGAACCGAGAAGGGAGTGGACGAAGTGAGCTACGCCATAGGACAGGTGGCGGGTTTCGCCGGGGTCACGGTGCGCACCCTGCACCACTACGACGAGATCGGACTGCTCGTCCCCGGCGGCCGCAGCCACGCGGGCCACCGGCGTTACGACGACGCCGACCTCGACAGGCTCCAGCGGATCCTGTTCTACCGCGAGCTCGGCTTCCCGCTCGAGGAGGTCGCCGCCCTGCTGGACGACCCGGACGCGGACCCGCGCGCGCACCTGCGCCGCCAGCACGAACTGCTGACCGCGCGGATCGAGAAGCTCCAGAAGATGGCCGCGGCCGTGGAACACGCCATGGAGGCACACGAGATGGGCATCAAACTCACGCCCGAGGAGAGGTTCGAGGTCTTCGGCGACAAGGACCCCGAGCGGTACGCGGAGGAGGCGGAGGCGCGCTGGGGCGGCACCGAGGCCCACGCCGAGTCCCGGCGTCGCGTCGCCCGCTACACCAAGGACGACTGGAAACGGCTCCAGGCCGAGGTCGACGCCTGGAGCGGGCGCTACACGGACCTCATGGAGGCCGGTGAGCCGCCCACCGGCGAGGCGGCCATGGACCTCGCCGAGGCCCACCGACGGCACATCTGCGCCTGGTACTACGAGTGCCCGTACGAGATGCACCGCGGTCTGGGCGAGATGTACGTCTCCGACGAGCGCTTCAAGGCGTTCTACGACTCCATGCGGCCCGGTCTCGCCGAGCACCTCAAGGAGGCGATCACGGCGAACGCGGCCCGGTACACCTCTTAGCGCCCGGTACGTCCGCCGGGGCCCTGCCCACCGGCGTGGTTCCCGGTACCCGTGCCACAGGTTTCACCGAACGGGATCACAGTGCATCCTGGGAAGCCCCATGGAACCTGGGCCGCGGCGGCTGCGTTGATACGTTGGGGCAGCCAGCCCCAGCCCGCAACCACAGCAGGAGCCACATCCCCGTGACCACGCTTGCGCTAGGCCCCGAGTGGCTCAGCCCGGACTACCTGATCGAGACCTTCAGCCTCCCCGGCATCCTGCTGATCGTGTTCGCGGAGTCCGGCCTCTTCGCCTTCCTCCCGGGTGACTCCCTGCTGTTCACGGCGGGTCTCTTCGTGGCCCAGGGCCAGTACATCAGCCAGCCCCTGTGGCTGGTCTGCACGCTGATCGTGATCGCCGCCGTCGTCGGCGACCAAGTGGGCTACATGATCGGCAAGTTCTTCGGTCCCAAGCTCTTCAGCCGGCCCAACTCCAAGCTCTTCAAACAGGAGAACCTGGAGAAGGCGCACGAGTTCATGGAGAAGTACGGCCCGAAGGCGATCGTCCTGGCCCGCTTCGTGCCGATCGTGCGCACCTTCGCCCCCATCGTGGCGGGCGCCGGCCGGATGAAGTACCGCACCTTTTTGTCGTACAACGTGATCGGCGGCGTCGCCTGGGGCACCGGCGTCACCCTCGCGGGCTACTGGCTCGGCCAGATCGAGTTCATCCGGACGAACGTCGAGGCGATCCTCGTCCTCATCGTGGTCGTCTCCGTCGTGCCGATCATCATCGAGTACCTGCGTGAGCGGGGGAAGAAGAAGCGCGCGGCGGCGGAGGAGCCCCCCGCCCCGGCCATGGCCCAGGCCCACACGCCGGTCCTGGACGACGCCACGACCCAGCTCCGCCGCATCGACCAGCACGAGCCGTACGCCACCCACCAGGGCCAGGGCGAGTACCGGGACGGGCACCAGGGGGAGTACCGGGACGGGCACCAGGACGGCTATCAGGACGACTACTACGGCCGGCAGCAGTACCCCCACCAGCAGCAGTACCCGCAGGAGCAGCCGTACCAGCAGCAGTACCCGCCGCAGCAGGACTGGCAGCCCCAACAGCAGCCCCAGCAGCAGCCGTACGGCGGCCAGCAGCACCAGAACGGCCAGTACCCCCACAACCAGGGCTACTGACACCGGCCCGAAAGGGGCGCGGGGAACTGCGCGACAAGCCACGACGAGCCCGCGCCCGCACGGAACGCACCGCACCGGAACGCACCGCACCGGAACGCACCGCACCCGCACCGGAACGGAACACACCGCACAGCGCGCGCCCCGCTCAGAATCCCCGTGTCCTCTTGGCCGCCCGCCGTTTCTCGGCGGAGCCGATCCGCAGGAACATCCGCGACACCTCGGATCCCAGGTTCACCCCGATGGCGATGGCCATGGCCAGCGCCGCGGCCTTGGTCAGCGAGGTCAGCCCCGTGTCCACCTCGCTCTGGGCGATCGACAGCAGCCCGAAGTAGGTGGCGGACCCCGGCAGCAGCGGTCCGATCGCCGCGGTCGTGTAGGGCAGCGCCGAGGCGAACCGGTACCTCGACAGCAACTGCCCGAACAGCCCCACCACCCCCGCCGCGACGGCGGTGGAGGCGACCGGTGAGATGTCGCCGGCGTAGTGCATGGCGCCGTACACCGACCAGGCGACACCGCCGTTCAGCGTCACGGCCAGCACGGTGGTCCGCTCCTGCTGGAGCAGGACCGCGAACGTCAGCGACAGCAGCATCGACGCGCCGATCTGCACCACGGGCCGCTCGGTGATCCCCAGGGCCGCGTCGGGGTTGAGACGGGCGCCGAGCTGCACGCCCACGTACAGCATCAGCAGCACGCCGACGATGATGCCCACGAAGAAGTACAGCACCTCCAGCAGGCGGGCGGCCGCGGTGATGTAGAAGCCGGTCAGACCGTCCTGGACGCCCGCCACGAGCGCCCGCCCCGGCAGCAGCGCGAACAGCCCACCGGTGATCACCGCGGACGCCTTCACATCGACGTGCGCCAGCGTCAGCGCGATCCCCATCGCGGCCGGCGGCATCGCGGCCACCAGGAACTGGTAGAACTCGGGCAGTCCGCGCCCCGCGCAGAGCCAGGCGAGCCGGTCGCCGAGCATCGCGCCGAGCGCGGCGGTCACGAACACGACGACGTCACCGCCGACGAGCACCGAGGCCGCGCCCGCGAGCAGTCCGCTCGCCGAGGTCAGCACCCAGGTGGGGTACGGGTGCCGGTTGCGCCGTATCTCGGCGAGCCGCCGGTAGGAGTCCTCCAGGGACAGGTGCGTCTCGGGGTCGCTGAGGTCGTCCACCAGCTGGAAGACGGCCGCCAGCCGCGTGTAGTCGGTGCCCCGGCGCCGCACGGTCCGCGACGCCGTCACCGGGTCCTCCACCAGGGACGGCTGGTAGGAGATCGACAGCAGGGTGAAGGTGACGTTCGGCTCGCAGCGGTCGAGCCCGTAGGAGCGGCAGACCGCGAACATCGCGGCCTCCACGTCCTCGGCGCCCTCCCCGCCGGCCAGCAGCAGCTCCCCGATGCGCAGCGTCAGGTCGAGCACGCGCGGGACGGCCGGACCGCCCTCCTCCTCCGCCTTCGGCACCCGCTCCGGCGCGGGCCGCTCGGCCAC
This sequence comes from Streptomyces sp. NPDC059895, assembly GCF_042731035.1. Taxonomy (NCBI): domain Bacteria; kingdom Bacillati; phylum Actinomycetota; class Actinomycetes; order Kitasatosporales; family Streptomycetaceae; genus Streptomyces; species Streptomyces sp. NPDC059895. The sequence goes on along the minus strand of NZ_JBHWKO010000024.1, from coordinate 67,406 downwards.
CGGCATCCGCAGCATCGTGCGCATCCGGTCCTGCCAGGGCACGTCCTTGGTCAGGCTGACCACCGGGACGCCCCCGGCGGGCGTGAACGCGGCCGGGGCGTGGCGGGAGCTGTAGGTGCTCGGCGTGCTGAACGCCGACCCCTCGTGCTCCCCCGACACCGGATGCGGGGCGTCCAGGCCCTTGGGAACGGCGAACTCCGACGTCGTCTCCGACTCGCCTCCGGACCTGGGCACCGCCAGGCCCGGAGGGACCGCGAACTCGGAGGTGATCTCGGAGTCGGGCACGCTCCTGGCCTCGTCCGACTGCGGTTTGCGGTCCTCCGCCTCCGTCACTGAGCAACGCTCCCTGAACGACACATTCCGTAAACCTCAGTATGCGCAGACGTCCGTCCACACACCGAGGTACCTCTGCCCACGGTCACGCGACCCGCACAACAGGCCTTCCGTCCGCGGACATGCGAGAGGGGGCCGCACGCGCGCGGGCGGCCCCCTCTCGCTGCGGGGAGGTCAGTGACCGCCCTGCTCCTTGAACCGCTTGTACGACCGCTCGATCTCGGTCTCGGCGTCGGTGCGGCCGACCCAGTTGGCGCCCTCGACGGACTTGCCGGGCTCCAGGTCCTTGTAGACCTCGAAGAAGTGCTGGATCTCCAGGCGGTCGAACTCCGACACGTGGTGGATGTCGCGCAGGTGCTCCACGCGCGGGTCGGTCGCCGGGACGCACAGCAGCTTGTCGTCGCCGCCGGCCTCGTCCGTCATCCGGAACATGCCGATCGCGCGGCAGCGGATGAGGCAGCCCGGGAAGGTCGGCTCGTCCAGGATGACCAGCGCGTCCAGCGGGTCGCCGTCCTCGCCGAGGGTGTTCTCGACGAAGCCGTAGTCGGTCGGGTAGGCGGTCGAGGTGAAGAGTCGACGGTCCAGGCGGATCCGACCGGTCTCGTGGTCCACCTCGTACTTGTTCCGCGAACCCTTCGGGATCTCGATCGTGACGTCGAACTCCACCGGTGGCTCCTCCATGATCAGCACATAGTTCTGGTGGTTAAGTGTCCCTCACGCAGGGGTGTGATCGCGAAAGGGGCTGGTGGTCGTGCCAGAACTGAGGCCTTGGCGCGCCGCGAGACCGCACGTGGTGCGGGCCGCGAACGCCGTACGACCGCGTCTGGCACGGGCCGCAGGAATCGTACGGCCCCGCGCCGAACGGGCCGCGGCCGCCGCGAAGCCGCGGATCGCACGGTTCACGCAGGCCGCGAAACCGCAGCTCGCGCGGATCACGAGGCCGAAGGCCGGCCGATCCTGGCAGTACACCGCGACCGCGGCGACCGCCGGACTGGCCCTGGCCGTCGGCGTGGCGACCGCCGCCGGCCCCTGGGACTCCACCGGTCAGCGTACGGCCGAGCGCCACCGGGCCGCCGCACTGCAACGGACGGGTGGCACAGATCACGGCGTCACGGCCGAAGCGCCGGACACCGGCCCGTCCGATGTGTCCGGTACGTCCGGAACGGCGGCCGGCGCGCCGCGGCCCGCCCCCAGCGCTGCCTCCGTCCTGACCGGCCTGGGCGGCACCACTACCACCGTGAAGTCGGCCCCGGCGGCCGGCGCCCTCGCCCGCGTCCTGGACCCCCTGCTCGCCGACCCGGCCCTCGGCGCCCGCCGCACGGCCGCGGTCGTCGACATGGCCACCGGCACGCTCCTGTACGGCGCGGGAGCCGACGAGGCACTCACCCCGGCCTCCACCACCAAGATCGCCACCGCGGTCGCCGCGCTCGCCGCGATGGGCGCCGACCACCGCCTGACCACCCGCGTCGCACTCGAACCCGACACCGGGGAGGTCGTCCTCGTCGGCGGCGGCGACCCCACCCTCACCGCCCGCGCCGACGCCGGGGGCTTCGCCAGCCTGCGCACCCTCGCCGCCTCGACCGCCGCGGCCCTGAAGAAACGCGGCATCACCCAGGCCACGCTCTCCTACGACACCACCCTGTACGCCGGTTCCGGGATTCACCCCATCGGGGTCAACCCCAACCTCGCCCTCGTCACCGCCCTCAGTGCCGACGAGGGCCGCACCGACGGCTCGGCCAAAGGGCCGGCGACCCGCGTGGCGGACCCGGCGGCCGACGCGGCGAGCGCGTTCGCGGACCTCCTCCGGTCGCACGGCATCGACACCACGCCCCCCGGCCCGTCGAAGGCGACCGCCCGCGCGGAGACCCTCGCGACGGTCTCCTCGCCCCCCCTGTCCACCCTGGTCGAGCGGATGCTGACCAACAGCGACAACGACATCGCCGAGGCGCTCGCCCGCCAGACGGCCGTCGCGACCGGCGAACGCGCCGACTTCGCCGGCGCCGGCCGGGCCGTCCGCGCCCAACTGGCGAAGCTCGGACTGCCGCTGTCCGGCGCCGAGTTCAAGGACGGCAGCGGCCTCGACCGGGAGGACCGCCTGACCGCGACCCTGCTGACCGCCCTCCTCGCCAAGGCCGGCGACCCGGCCCACCCCGAGCTGCGGCCGACCCTCACCGGTCTGCCCGTCGCCGGCTTCACCGGCACCCTCAGCACCCGCTACACCGACGGCGCGGCCGGCGTCGTCCGCGCCAAGACCGGCACGCTGACCGGCGTCAACACCCTCGCCGGCACCGTCGTCGACCAGGACGGCCGCCTCCTGTCCTTCGCCCTCCTCACCTCCGACACGACCGACCCGACGGCGGCCCAGACGGCGCTGGACCGCGCGGCGACGGCACTGGCGGGGTGCGGGTGCCGCTGAGGAGGTAGCCCCCTGGCCCGCCCGGCTCCCGGTCCGCCCGGTCCTCGGCCTGCCCGGTCCCCGGCCTGCCCGGTCCCCGGTCCGCCTGGCCGCCGGTCCGCCTGGCCCCCGGCCTGCGTGGCCGCCGGTCCGCCCGGCCGCCGGCCCGCGTGCCCCCCGGTCCGCCCGGCCCCCGGCCTGCCCGGTCCCCGCGCCACCCTGATGTGTCCCCCACCCTCCTTCCGCGATCTGCCCCCAGCGCGGGCGCTCACGTACGGTTGACACATGACGAGCTTCGGTGGTGCCTCTTCCGGGATGGTCGACTGGAATCTCGCGGTGGCGACCGCGACCCGGCTCGTGCGGCCGGGCCCCGAGGTGAGCCGCGACGAGGCGCGTGCCGTCGTCGCGGAACTGCGCCGGCACGCCAAGGCCTCGGAGGGACACGTCCGGGGCTTCACTCGTATGGGGACCGAGGACATCCACGACACCCCCGTCCTCGTCGTCGACCGCCCCGGCTGGGTCCGGGCGAACGTCGCCGGCTTCCGCGAGATCCTCAGGCCGCTCCTCGACAAGATGCAGGAACGCCGGGGCAACGCCCCCGGCGGCGCGGTGTTCGGCGCCCTGGGCGGCAAGGTCACCGGCGTCGAACTCGGCATGCTGCTGTCGTTCCTGGCCTCCCGGGTCCTCGGCCAGTACGAGACCTTCGCCCCTTCCACCCGCGACCTGCCCGCCGGCTCCGACGGCGGCGGCCGCCTCCTCCTCGTCGCGCCGAACATCGTCCACGTGGAGCGCGAACTCGACGTCGAACCCCACGACTTCCGCCTCTGGGTGTGCCTCCACGAGGAGACGCACCGCACCCAGTTCTCCGCGGTGCCCTGGCTGCGCGACCACCTCGAGGGCGAGATCCAGGCGTTCCTCGCCGAGACCGACGTCGACCCCGTGACCTTCCTGGAACGCATCAGGGAAGCCGCCCAGTCCCTCGTCGGCGGCCGCCCCGAGGGCGACGAGGACGACGGCGGCCGCTCCCTGGTCGAACTCGTGCAGAGCCCCGCCCAGCGCGAGATCCTCGCCCGCCTCACCGCCGTGATGTCCCTCCTGGAGGGCCACGCCGACTTCGTCATGGACGGGGTGGGCCCGGCCGTCGTCCCGACCGTCTCCGAGATCCGCGAGAAGTTCCAGCAGCGCCGCGCCAAGGGCGCGTCCCGCCTGGACATGGCGCTGCGCAAGCTGCTGGGGCTGGACGCCAAACTCAAGCAGTACAAGGACGGCGAACGCTTCGTCCGGGCCGTCGTCGACGAGGTGGGCATGGACGGCTTCAACCGCGTGTGGACCTCACCCAACACCCTCCCGACCAAGGCCGAGATCGCCAAACCCGCGGACTGGGTCACGCGGGTGCACCGCAGGGCCGAGCCGTGAACCGGACCGGTCCGCTGTGATCCCCCGTGATCCCGTGTGATCCTCCGTGATCCCTCATGAACCAGGAACCGGCCGCACGGCAGTCGAATGCCCCTTCAATCACCCGTCCGAGGGACCGTGGGCCCACGGCAGGCGTGCGATGCTCGGGGAACGGCCCGGTTCTGTCACCATCTACACACTCTGAGTGACCGAGCTCGGGTTCACCCCCCGACAACTTCATGAAGGGAACCGGACATGGGTCCCCATCCTGCGGTCGCGGCGATACGCCTGGCGGTCCGCCGCGTCCTCCACGACCTCCTCACCGAACACACCAGCACCCCTGACGCCCCCGACACCCCCCGGGGCGCCCCGCCGCACACCCCCCTGAGCGTCCCCCCGCACGAGCGCCCCCCGTCGCCGCTCGTGCTCGTGGCGTGCTCCGGCGGCGCCGACTCCATGGCGCTCGCCTCCGCCCTCGCCTTCGAGGCCCCCAGACTCGGCATCCGCGCCGGCGGCATCACCGTCGACCACGGTCTCCAGACCAGCTCCGACCTACGGGCCGAGGAAGTCGTCCTGCGCCTGCGCGAACTCGGCCTCGACCCGGTCGAGTCCACCGCCGTGGCCGTCGGCCGCACATCGGACAGGGCGGCGCACGGCGCCTCCTACACAGGTGGTGGCGGGCGACGTGTGGGACCCGAGGCCGCCGCCCGGGACGCCCGCTACGCCGCCCTCGACGCCGCCGCCGAACGCCACGGCGCCACCGCCGTCCTGCTCGGCCACACCCGCGACGACCAGGCCGAGACCGTCCTGCTCGGCCTCGCCCGGGGCTCCGGCATCCGCTCCCTGTCCGGAATGGCCGCGGTCTCGGGGGCCGGCGGCCGTTACCGCCGCCCCTTCCTCGCCCTCGACCGGCAGACCGCCCGCAAGGCCTGCATGGTCCAGTCCCTGCCGGTCTGGGACGACCCGCACAACACCGACCCCGCCTACACCCGCTCCCGGCTGCGCCACGAAGGCCTGCCCGCGCTGGAGAAGGCCCTCGGCAAGGGCGTCGTCGAAGCCCTCGCCCGCACGGCCCGGCTCTCCCGCGACGACGCCGACGCCCTCGACGCCTGGGCCCGCCAGGCCGAGGCCGCCGTACGGGACTCCGCCGGGCTCCTGGAGTGCGCCAAGCTGTACGCCCTCCCGCCCGCCGTACGCCGCCGCGTCCTGCGGCGGGCCGCCATCGAGGCGGGCGCCCCGGCCGGTTCGCTGTTCGCCCGGCACATCGAGGAGGTCGACCGGCTGATCACCGGCTGGCGCGGCCAGGGAGCCATCAATCTCCCCGGCCGGGTCGTCGCCCAGCGCCAGGGTGGCAGACTGGTGATTCGGCAAGGCTGAATCCCGACCCCCTCCGAGCACCTCGGAGAGGGGTCGGACGGCCGGTGGGACGACCGAAAGTGATGCGGGTGGACGCGAAAGACATGGGTGCCGACCTCCAGCAGGTACTCATCACCAAAGAAGAGATCGACGCGAAACTGGCCGAACTGGCCGCGAAGATCGACGCGGAGTACGCGGGCAAGGACCTGCTGATCGTCGGTGTGCTCAAGGGCGCGGTGATGGTCATGGCGGACCTCGCCCGGGCCCTGTCCACCCCCGTCACCATGGACTGGATGGCCGTGTCGTCGTACGGCGCGGGCACCCAGTCCTCCGGTGTGGTGCGGATCCTCAAGGACCTCGACACCGACATCAAGGGCAAGCACGTCCTGATCGTCGAGGACATCATCGACTCCGGACTGACGCTGTCCTGGCTGCTGTCCAACCTCGGCTCGCGCGAACCCGCCTCCCTCAAGGTGTGCACGCTGCTGCGCAAGCCCGAGGCCGCCAAGGTCGCCATCGACGTCGAGTGGGTCGGTTTCGACATCCCCAACGAGTTCGTCGTGGGCTACGGCCTCGACTACGCGGAGAAGTACCGCAACCTCCCGTTCGTGGGGACGCTCGCGCCCCACGTCTACGGCGGCTGAGCCACACGAGTCCCTTGCGGGGCGATCGGGAACCCCAGCGGGTTCCGCGCCGTTGAAGCATGCAGACGGGTCCGTCAGCCGTTCCGTGCCGCTTCGGGCGCCACTGCTGGGGTACCGTCAGAAGAACTGTCTTATCAAACTCACTATGGCAGGAGGGACGGGGCGGCACCGCTCCGTATGGATGGACGTGAAGCGATACTTCCGTGGGCCGGTCATGTGGATCGTGCTGGCCGTCCTTGCCGTGGTCGTGTTGATGCAGGTCGTCGGCTCGTCCGGCGGCTACAAGACGGTGGACACCGGCCAGGTCGTCGCAGCGATCAACGACAACAAGGTCGAGTCGGCCAAGCTCACCACCGGTGACGAGCAGATCATCAAGGTCACGCTCAAGGACGGCGTAAAGGTCGAGGACAGCTCGAAGATCCAGGCGAGCTACATCGGCGACCAGGGCGTGACCATCGCCAACACGCTGCAGACCAAATACCAGGACAAGCAGATCCCGGACGGCTACACCGTGTCGCCGTCCAAGCAGAACCCCATCGTGGGCATCCTGCTCTCCCTGCTCCCCTTCGTCCTCATCGTGGTCGTCTTCCTGTTCCTGATGAACCAGATGCAGGGCGGCGGCTCCCGCGTCATGAACTTCGGCAAGTCCAAGGCGAAGCTCATCACCAAGGACACCCCGAAGACGACGTTCTCGGACGTCGCCGGTTCGGACGAGGCCGTCGAGGAGCTCCAGGAGATCAAGGAGTTCCTTCAGGAACCGGCGAAGTTCCAGGCCGTCGGCGCCAAGATCCCCAAGGGCGTGCTGCTCTACGGACCTCCCGGCACCGGCAAGACCCTGCTCGCGCGCGCCGTCGCCGGCGAGGCGGGCGTCCCCTTCTACTCGATCTCCGGTTCCGACTTCGTCGAGATGTTCGTCGGTGTCGGTGCCTCCCGAGTCCGTGACCTCTTCGAGCAGGCCAAGGCGAACGCCCCGGCGATCGTCTTCGTCGACGAGATCGACGCGGTCGGCCGCCACCGCGGCGCCGGCCTCGGCGGCGGTCACGACGAGCGCGAGCAGACGCTGAACCAGCTGCTCGTCGAGATGGACGGCTTTGACGTCAAGGGCGGCGTGATCCTCATCGCCGCGACGAACCGCCCCGACATCCTCGACCCGGCCCTTCTGCGCCCCGGCCGTTTCGACCGCCAGATCGCGGTCGACCGCCCGGACATGCAGGGCCGTCTGGAGATCCTCAAGGTCCACCAGAAGGGCAAGCCGGTCGCGCCCGACGTCGACCTCTCGGCGGTCGCCCGCCGCACGCCGGGCTTCACCGGCGCGGACCTGTCGAACGTGCTGAACGAGGCGGCGCTGCTCACCGCGCGCTCCGACCGGAAGCTGATCGACAACCAGATGCTGGACGAGGCCATCGACCGCGTCGTGGCGGGCCCGCAGAAGCGGACCCGGATCATGTCGGACAAGGAAAAGAAGATCACCGCGTACCACGAGGGCGGTCACGCCCTGGTCGCGGCGGCCTCCCCCAACTCCGACCCCGTCCACAAGATCACGATCCTGTCCCGCGGCCGCGCCCTCGGTTACACGATGGTGCTCCCGGACGAGGACAAGTACTCGACCACCCGCAACGAGATGCTCGACCAGCTGGCCTACATGCTGGGCGGACGCGCGGCCGAGGAACTGGTCTTCCACGACCCGACCACGGGTGCCGCGAACGACATCGAGAAGGCCACCGCCACGGCCCGCGCGATGGTCACCCAGTACGGCATGACCGAGCGGCTCGGCGCCATCAAGTTCGGCGGCGACAACACCGAGCCCTTCCTCGGCCGTGAGATGGCCCACCAGCGCGACTACTCGGAAGAGGTCGCCGCCCTGGTGGACGAGGAAGTCAAGAAGCTCATCGAGAACGCGCACAACGAAGCGTGGGAGATCCTCGTCGAGAACCGCGACGTCCTCGACAACCTGGTGCTCCAGCTGCTGGAGAAGGAGACGCTGGGCAAGGAGGAGATCGCCGAGGTCTTCGCCACCATCGTCAAGCGCCCGCCGCGGCCCGCCTGGACCGGCTCCTCGCGGCGCACGCCGTCCACCCGCCCGCCGGTGCTCTCCCCCAAGGAGCTGGCACTGACCAACGGTGCCAACGGCGCGGCTCCCGCGATCACCACCGCCAAGTCCACCGTGACGGACTCCGCCCCGGTGGCCGAGCCGGCCCCCGAGGAGCGACCGGAGAACTGACCTTCGGCCTCCGGCGGCCCACCAGGCCCGGAATGGATGCCGCGCCCCCCAGGTTCTAGCCTTGGGGGGCGCGGCATTTCCGTCATGCCCGCACGTACACGCGTGACCGATACGCGACCCGCACAGGAACGAGGCAACAGGAATGACCGACCCCGTGACGCTGGACGGCGAGGGCCGCATAGGCGAGTTCGACGAGAAGCGCGCCGAGAACGCCGTACGCGAGTTGCTGATCGCGGTCGGCGAGGACCCGGACCGGGAGGGGCTCAGGGAGACGCCGGCACGGGTGGCGCGAGCCTACAAAGAGATCTTCGCCGGGCTGTGGCAGCTGCCCGAGGACGTCCTGACGACGACGTTCGACCTGGGGCACGACGAGATGGTGCTGGTGAAGGACATCGAGGTGTACTCGACCTGCGAGCACCATCTGGTGCCGTTCCGGGGGGTCGCGCACGTCGGGTACATCCCGGCCACCACCGGCAAGATCACGGGCCTGTCCAAGCTGGCCCGCCTGGTGGACGTCTACGCCCGCCGGCCGCAGGTGCAGGAACGCCTCACCACGCAGATAGCGGACTCCCTGATGGAGATCCTCGAACCGCGCGGCGTCATCGTCGTCGTGGAGTGCGAGCACATGTGCATGTCCATGCGGGGCATTCGCAAGCCCAGCGCGAAGACCCTCACCTCGGCGGTGCGCGGGCAGCTCCGGGACGCGGCCACGCGCAACGAGGCGATGAGCCTGATCATGGCGCGCTGACGCCCGTGGGGAAGCTGGCGGCTCACGCCGTCGAAGCCGCCCCCGTGTTGTTGTCGTCGTCCTCCGGGAGCTTGCACACCCGCTCCAGGAAGAGGGCCGCCGCTACGACCGCGATGCCGGCCAGTACGGAGAAGCCGGCGTAGATGGCCTGGTCGCGGCGGGCGGGGATGTCGAGGGACTCCAGGAGGAAGACGCCCGTGCCGCCGTACATGCCGGCGACCAGGGCGGCGACCAGGGCGCTGGACTGGCCGAAGACGACCGCGCGGGCCGCCATCAGGGGGTCGACGCCCTTGGCGTCGGGGCGGCGCTCGCGCTGGGCCTTGAGCCGGGCGCGCAGGGAGAGCGCCGTGGCGAGCAGGATCGCGGCGATCACGGCGAGGACGATGGGGGCGGCGAGCGGGACGCTGGGGAGGGTCCCGACCGAGTTCCACAGACGGGCGCCCGCCCAGGACAGGACGCCGGCGACGACGAAGACGCCGGCCAGCGTCCTGATGCGCAGCTCTCTCACGATGTCCCTTCGGTTCCCCCGGATGCCACGGGCCGGGGTCGTGCGACGGTGGTCGTCGTCGACCTTAACGACTACTCGGGCAGCCGGAGTTCCAGGTCCTTGCGAGGGGCCACGCCGTCGCGTGTGACGACGGCGAGGAGGTCGGCGACCGGGCCGCGGCCGGCCAGCCGGGCACCGGGCTCCACGTCGTGCCACGGGGCGAGGACGAAGGCGCGTTCGTGCGCGCGGGGGTGCGGGAGCGTGAGATGCGGGTCGTCGGAGACGACGTCGGCGTACGCGACGATGTCGACGTCGAGGGTGCGGGCGCCCCAACGCTCTTCGCGGACGCGGTGGAAGGCCTCCTCGACCGCGTGGGCCCGCTCCAGGAGCGAGGACGGGGGCAGGGTCGTCTTCAGGCGGACGACCGCGTTGAGGTAGGACGGCTGGCTGCCCGGCTCCACGCCCCACGGCTCCGTCTCGTACACGGGGGAGACGGCCTTGACGCGTACGCCGGGGGTGTCCTCCAGGGCGTCGATGGCGCCCTGGAGGGTCTCCAGGCGGTTGCCGAGGTTGGAGCCGAGGGAGATGACGGCCCACTGCGGGTTGTGCAGGGTGGTGTCGGCGGCGTCGACCTTCTCGACGACGGAGGCGGGTACCGGCTGTACGGTCGGGTCGCTGTGACCCTCGGTGAAGGACGCGGTCATACTCGGCTCCGGGTGATGGTGACGGTCACGTCGTCGAAGGGGACCGTGATCGGCGCGTCCGGTTTGTGGACGCAGACCTCGACCTCCTGGACTCCTTCGTGCTTGAGACAGGCCTGGGCGATGCGCTCGGCGAGCGTCTCGACGAGGTCGACGGGCTCGCCCTCGACGACGGCCACGACCTCCTCCGCCACGATGCCGTAGTGCACGGTCTTCGCCAGGTCGTCGTCGGCCGCGGCCGGACGGGTGTCCAGGCCGAGGGAGAGGTCCACGATGAAGGTCTGTCCCTCCTCGCGCTCCCTGGGGAACACGCCGTGGTACCCGCGGGCCTTCAGGCCGCGCAGCGCGACACGATCCACGCGAATCACTCCTGCAGTCGTCGGTGACGGCCGGTCCTGCCGTGTGCGGGCGGCTCACCGGCCTCGAACGAATGTACCCGCGAACTCTGACAGGACCGGGCCACGGGGGCCCCGGTCCGGCCGGCCGCCACAAGGTTTCACCGTGCGTTTTCCCCGGGGAACCCGGTGGCTCACGGGTCGGTGGCGGCGCCTACCCACGGGTTCGTGATTCCAACCACTTCTCCGTTCCTGTGGACCCGCGGCGCGGTTCCCGGGGGTCGGACGGGGCGGCGAGGGGCGCTCGCCTCCCTTCCGCCTACCCACTCAGGAGGGGCCCTCCTCGTCCTCCTCCTCCTCGTCGTTCTCGGCCAGGACCGGGGAGGCGTGGTGCGCCCAGAGCTTCCAGCCGTCCTCGGTGCGGCGGAACACGTTCGTGGCGACCACCAGCTGCCCCACGAGCGGGCCCAGCTCCTCGCCGGCCTCCGGGGCGGGGCCACCGCTGAGGATGTTCTCCGTGCAGGTCACCAGGGCGGTGTCGCCGGTGACGGACACATGGACGTCGGTGAGGAAGAACTGGATGTAGTCGGTGTTCGCCATGATCAGCGCGTACGACCGCAGCACCTCGCCGCGCCCGGTGAGCACGGGCCAGCCCGGGTGCACGCAGGAGACCACGCCCGTGTCGGCCGGGTCGTGGTACTCCTCGTCGACCCCCAGGTCGGCCGGGGTGAGCCAGAGCGAGGACACCGTCTCGAAGTCGCCCTGCTCCAGTGCTTCGTAGAAGGCGGTGTTGGCGGCCTCGACCTGCTCGACATCGGTGTGGGGGGCGCTCACCGGGCTCCTTCAGCGCCGTCGGGGGAGTGCGCGGGGGTGTGGGCGGTGGTGTGGACGGTGTCCGCGGGCGTGCGCGCTCCTTCCACGGCGCGCGCGACCCGTACCGCGTCCGCCGTCGCGCGCACCTCGTGCACGCGTACCGCCCACGCGCCGCCGTGGGCCGCGAGGGCGGAGACGGCCGCCGTCGCGGCGTCCCGCTCGCGGGCGGGCGGCGGGGAGCCCTGGGGCCCCGCCAGCACCCGGCCGAGGAACCGCTTGCGGGAGGCGGCGACCAGCAGGGGATGTCCGAGGGCGTGCAGCCGGTCGAGGTGGGCGAGCAGGGAGAGATCGTGCTCGGCTCCCTTGGAGAAGCCGAGACCCGGGTCGACGACGATGCGGTCGGGGGCGACGCCGCCGGCCAGCACGGCCTCCACGCGCGCGTGGAGCTCGTCGACGACCTCGCGGACGACGTCGTCGTAGACGCCCCGGACGTTGCCGCCCTCGAGGAAGCCGCGCCAGTGCATGACGACGAAGGGGGCGCCCGCCTCGGCGACGGCCGGGACCATCTCCGGGTCGGCGAGGCCGCCGCTGACGTCGTTGACGAGGGCGGCGCCGGCGGCGAGGGACCGGGCCGCGACGGAGGCGCGCATGGTGTCGACGGAGACGACGACGCCCTCCGAGGCGAGGCCGCGGACGACGGGGATCACACGACGCAGTTCCTCGGCCTCGTCGACGCGGGTCGCGCCGGGGCGGGTGGACTCGCCGCCGACGTCGACGAGGTCGGCGCCCTCGGCGACGAGCTGGAGGCCGTGTTTGACGGCGGCCGTCGTGTCGAACCAGCGGCCGCCGTCGGAGAAGGAGTCGGGGGTCACGTTGACGACTCCCATGACCGCGCAGCGGTCCCATTCCGGAAGGCCGGCGACGCGCCCGCGTCCGCTCTGCTTGCTCATACGTTCAGCGTAGGCCCCGCAGGGGGCGGCCATGCGGTGCGGCCCGGGCGGAAGCTCCCGGGCGGGGACGGCGGCGCAGAGGGCGGGAGGTTCACTCACCTACCGAAGCTGCCGAAAAGGCCAGGGAAGGCCCCGGGCGGCCCGCGCGAGGGAGCGGGGCGGCGCGGGAGCCCGGGCGGAGAGCGCGGACGGGAACACCTGGCGGACGGGAACACAGATGGGTCTTACGAGCACCAAGGTGCTGCTGCTGGCGGTCTCGTCCGCCGTCCTGCTGTTCGTCGGCACGGTGTGGCAGTGGCCGCGGCTGGCCGGGCCCGGCCTGCGGGCCGTCAGCGGGCGCGTGGGCCTGCTGCTCGCCACCCAGTCGGCGGTCTTCGCGTCGGTGGGGCTCGCCGCCAACCAGGCCTTCGGCTTCTACGCGAGCTGGGCGGACCTGTTCGGCCGGGAGACCGGCCAGGGTGTGGTCGTCGACCACGCTGCGGGCGGCGGCGGGGCGGCGCTGCGGGTGGTGGGGATCCGGCGGGTGGAGGGCGCGGGCGGGCGGCCGCGGTCCGGCGGGCAGGTGCACGAGGTCGCCGTCTCCGGCCGGACCACGCGCATCGCCACGCCCGCGTTCGTGTACCTGCCGCCGGAGTACTTCGACCCCCGCCGGCCGGCGCGTACGTTCCCGGCGGCCGTGGTCCTGACGGGGTATCCCGGTACGGCGGAGGCGCTCGTCGACAAGCTGGACTACCCGCGCACCGCGCGGCGGCTCGCGGCGGACGGGCGGATGCGGCCGATGATTTTGGTGATGCTGCGGCCGACGGTGGCGCCGCCGAGGGACACGGAGTGCGTCGACATACCGGGCGGACCGCAGACCGAGTCGTTCTTCGCGGAGGACCTGCCGGAGGCCGTGGCGGCGCACTACCGGGTGGGCGGGGAACCGGGCAGCTGGGGCGTCATCGGGGACTCCACGGGCGGTTACTGCGCGCTGAAGCTCGCCATGCACCACCCCGGCGTGTTCGCGGCGGGCGCCGGCCTCTCGGCGTACTACAAGGCGCCGATCGACCCGACCACCGGCGACCTCTTCCACGGGGACACGACGCTGCGGAACGAGGCCGACCTGCGGTGGTTCCTGAAGAACCGGCCGCCGCCGGACACCTCGTTGCTCGTCACCAGCAGCAAGGCGGGGGAATCCAACTACAAGGACACGCTGAAGTTCATCGAACAGGTGAAGGCGACGAACAGGACCAGGATCTCGTCGATCATCCTCGAAAGCGGCGGGCACAACTTCAACACCTGGCGGCGCAAGATCCCACCGGCGCTGGAGTGGATCAGCGGGCGGTTGAGCGGTGGGTCGGTGGGCCGTTGAGCGGCGGATCAGTGGGCGGTTGGCGGCGGATCGGTGCGTGGTGAGCGGTGGATCCGTGCGTGGTTGAGCGGGTGGTCGAGTGGTGGATCGGTGCGTGGTTGAGCGGGTGGTCGAGCGGTCGGTGACGTCGGCCGAGGGGCGCGCCCAACGCAATGATCTTGATTCCCGTCGAATTCTTTGACAGGAGTGTTTGCTGATGCTCTGTGAAGGCTTCGGTATGACTGTGTTTTTGCGGGGCGGGGCGCCAACATTCCTCTACGCGCGGTAAGTTTCTGGCCATGCCACGTGGACGTCACCGCCATTCCCCGCCTTTGCACAGGCTGCTGCCTCCTTCGGCGATCGCAGGCGTCTCCCTCGTCTGCGCCCTCGGCCCCTGGGTGTTCTCGGAGCCGCTGGTGCTCCGAGGTCTGGCCGCGGCCGCGGCGATGACGGCGGTCGCCGGTGCGTTCGTCATGCGCCGCTGGGACATCCAGGCAGGCAAACAGGTCGCCGAGCTCACGCGCGCGCGTGCGAGCGACGAGTGGCGCTTCGAGGAACGTGTCGCCGAACTGGAGAGCGACCTCGACGAATCGCGGGAGTTGCGCGGCAAGCTGGAACAGCGGCTGCGCGCCAAGCGTGCCGAGCTGGCCGGCCTGCGCAACGAGCACGCGGCACTGCTGCGCCGTTACGCCACGGCGGAGACCGAGCGGGCGAGCGCCCTGGAGGGCCGCCGTCTCCTCGAGATAGAGGCCACCGTTCCGTCGCTCGCCCTGCCGCCCGCGCGGTCCGCGCAGGACGCGCCCGAGGTGGACGGGCCGGACGAGGCCGGCAGCGCCGGGAACGTCGATGGCACCGACAGCACCGACAGCATTGATGGCATCGAGAACGTCGACGGCGTAGCGGACGTCGACAACGTCGAGGACTCCGAGAGCGAGGAGCCCGGTGGTGGCGCCGCCGGGACCGACGCCGGGACCGACGACTCGGCCGAGGACGAGTCAGAGGCTCCCGCGGTCTTCTCGCCGGAAGGCTCCACGCTGTTCCGGCGGGCGCGGGCGGCGCTGGCCCGGTTCGGCTCCGGCGCCGACGCGGCCGAGCCGGTGAGCGGCGAGGAGTCCGCCGGGGCGGAACCGCCCGTGCGGGCCGCCGTCGCGGAGACCGGCGGCGACGCGGAGGCCGCGCGGGAGGACGAGGCGAAGGGGAAGCCCGAGGCGGCCGACGAGCACACGCGCGCGGCCGCCCCCCACAGCGCCGCCGGGCAGAGCGGGAACCCCGCCGAACCGGCCATTGTCGAAGAACCCACCGCCCGGCCGCAGGACATCGGGGCCCCGGCCGCTTCGGCCGTCGCCGATGCCGTCGCCGACGCTTCGGATGCGCCGGATGCTTCGGATGGGCCGGAGGCTCCGGACGGACCGGATGCCTCGGGCGTGCCGGATGATTCGCGCGTGCCGGATGATTCGCACGGGACGGACGCTTCGGACGGACCCGACGCCGAGGCCGACACTACCGAGGCCCTCGCTTCCGAAGCCGAAGCCGAAGCCGACGTCCTCGTGCCGCGCCCCGCCGGCCCCGTCCAGCCTCCCTCCGGGCACTTCACCGTGCCGACCGCCGTGGCCGTCGTACCGGCCGCGCAGCCGGTGCGGCCTCCGGCGGCCGAGGGCGGGTTCGACTTCTTCGGTACGAAGAAGTCCTCGACGCCCGAGGAACTGGACGCCGTCCACAACGAGGACCTCGCCGACGTCGTCGGCCAGGAGGCGCTCGCCCTGCACAAGGCCGAGGCCGAGGGCGAGTTCAAGCCCGCGGACGAGGGGTCGCGCGGGGTCGGCCAGGTGATCGACCTGACCGCGCACGACGAGACCGAGCAGATCGACCTCCAGCGGCTGCGCAGCGCCGTCTCCTGAGCCACCGCCCACGCAGTCCACGCAGTCCACGCAGTCCACGCAAGACTCGACCACGACTCACGGCTCACGTCCCACAGGGCCCGCCCCGCCGCTCTCCGCGTGCCGGGGCGGGCCCTCGCCGTCCCCTACGTCATCCACCGGTCGGGCCGCGCGTCCCGGCGTCCGGTGCGGGACCGCTCCGCCTGGGCCCGCAGCAGCTCCGCGGCCTCGTCCGCGTCCCGCAGACGCGCCGTCAAGGTCTTCCCGGCTCCCGAATCCACGTGCACGTCCGCGACGCGCCAGAGCCGCTGCCAGGGCCCCTGCGAGAGCCGTACGCTCTGCACCTTGGCGTGCGGCACGAGCGCCAGGCTCCGGCGCAGCAGCCCGTGCCGCGCGGCGAACACCACGTCGGTGACGGCGAGGCCGTAGCCCCGCCACCAGAGGGGGACACAGCGTCCGGCGCGGCGCGGGGGCCGGGACAGCGCGGCCGCCGCGGGGACCGCCGTGCCGGGCAGTACGCGCGCGACGACGGCCTCCGCCGCCTCGCGCGGGGCGACCGGCACGAGCACGGAGTTCGCCGAGCCGGCCACGTCCAGCTCGACCCGCACCCATCCGCGCCGCCGCCACAGCAGCGGCTCGACGATCCGCACGGTCTGCACCCGCCCGGGCGGCACCGTCTCGTGCGTACGGTCCAGCAGGCCGTGGTCGATGCGCAGCCCGTCCGGTGACTCGCCGACCGTCCAGTCGTACTCGCCGACGAACCGGCCCACGCTCCTCGCGCCCGCCGCGCCGAGCAGGGGTACTCCGGTCGCGAGAACCGTCCACACGCTGTGGGTAGCCAGCCACAGCACCGGCGGTACGACGAGGGCGGCCGCGAGCCCGCCCCAGGTCGCGCCGGTCAGGACCAGCGAGACCGCCAGCTCGCGCGTCGGCACGCGCAGCAGCTCGCGCGCCGGCGCCTCACCGACCTCGTGCGCCGTCCCGGGCGCGAACCCCGCCGCGCGC
The DNA here is from genome assembly GCF_042731035.1 of Streptomyces sp. NPDC059895. Lineage (NCBI taxonomy): Bacteria > Bacillati > Actinomycetota > Actinomycetes > Kitasatosporales > Streptomycetaceae > Streptomyces > Streptomyces sp. NPDC059895. The sequence goes on along the minus strand of NZ_JBHWKO010000024.1, from coordinate 50,816 downwards.
GCGAGCAGCTCGGCCCGCAGCGCGCGTGCCTCGGCCTCGCCCAGGAAGGCGAGCTCGTCCTTCTTGTCCGCACCGACGACGTCGAGCCGCAGCTTCGCCACGCCCGCGAACCGCCCGAGCAGCGGCTGGGTGACGTCGATCGCCTGGACGCGCTCCAGGCGGATGTGGGCGGTGCGCCGGAACAGCAGGCCGGTCCGTATGCGCAGTTCGGAGTCCGTGACCGCGAAGTGCGTGAACCACCATGACAGGAACCCGTAGAGGGCGGCCGCGGGGACGACCACGGCGAGAGCGACCAGCAGGGTCGTCGTGGTCAGCCGGGTCAGCTGCGCCTGCGTCTGGTTCGGGTCGTGCGCGGCCCAGCCGACCAGCACCGCGACGGGCGCCCACGCCCGCCGGAACGGCGTGACGGGATGCAGCCGGCGCTCGGCCACGGCCCGCGCGCGCGGGCCGCCGGTTCCGTCCTCGTCGGCGCCCGGCGCCGTCACAGACCCGCCGATCGGGCCTCGCCGAGCTCGGTGAGCCGGTCCCGCAGCCGTTCCGCCTCGGCCGGGTCCAGGCCGGGGATCCTCGCGTCGGTCGCGGCGGCCGCGGTGTGCAACTGGACGCCGGCCAGTTCGAAGTGCCGCTCCACGGGACCCGAGGTCACCTCCACGAGCTGCATCCGCCCGTACGGCACCACCGTCTCCTCGCGCCACAGCACGCCCCGGCTGATCAGCAGGTCGTCGGCGCGTTCCGCGTACCGCCAGGACCGCCAGTTGCGGCCCAGCACGACCCAGCCCCAGCCGATGCCCGCCAGCGGCAGCAGGGCGAACGCGGCCCACGCCGGGCCGACGAGCAGCCCGAGCGGCACACCGAGACCGGCGGCCGCCGCCCCGAGCCACACCACCAGCAACAGCCGCCGCATCCGCAGCAGCCCCGGAGGCAGCCCGGTCCACACGGGACCGGCCCCCTCCGCCCTCGCGCCCGTCGTGCTCCCCGTTTCCATACGGCCAGCGTACGTAGGGGAGACTGGGGCCATGACTCCTACGACGGAGACCACGGTCGGGATCGGCGGTGCCGCGGAGAGCACCGACATGGTGCTCAACATCGGGCCTCAGCACCCCTCCACGCACGGCGTGCTGCGGCTGCGGCTCGTGCTGGACGGCGAGCGCATCACCCACGCGGAGCCGGTGATCGGCTACATGCACCGCGGCGCGGAGAAGCTGTTCGAGGCGCGGGACTACCGGCAGATCATCATGCTGGCCAACCGCCACGACTGGCTGTCGGCCTTCTCGAACGAGCTGGGCGTGGTCCTCGCCGTGGAGCGCATGCTCGGCATGGAGGTCCCCCCGCGCGCGGTGTGGACGCGCACGCTCCTGGCGGAGCTGAACCGGGTGCTCAACCACCTGATGTTCCTGGGCTCGTACCCGCTGGAGCTCGGCGGCATCACGCCCGTCTTCTACGCCTTCCGCGAGCGCGAGGTCCTCCAGAACGTCATGGAGGAGGTCTCCGGCGGGCGCATGCACTACATGTTCAACCGCGTCGGCGGCCTCAAGGAGGACCTGCCGGCCGGATGGGCCGCACGCGCGCGTGCGGCCGTCGCCGCCGTGCGCTCGCGCATGGACGTCTTCGACGACCTGGTGCTCGGCAACGAGATCTTCCGGGGCCGCACCCGCGACGTCGGCACCCTCACCCCCCGGGCCGTGCACGCGTACGGCGTGAGCGGGCCGATCGCGCGCGCCTCGGGGGTCGGCCTGGACCTGCGCCGCGACGAGCCCTACCTCGCGTACGGGGAGCTCCAGGACACCCTGAAGGTGGTGACCCGGACCGAGGGCGACTGCCTCGCCCGCTTCGAGTGCCTCCTGGAGCAGACGCACAACGCGCTCGACCTCGCCGACGCCTGCCTGGACCGGCTCGCCGACCTCCCGCCGGGCCCGGTCAACCAGCGGCTCCCGAAGGTCCTCAAGGCGCCCGAGGGACACACGTACGCGTGGACCGAGAACCCCCTCGGCATCAACGGCTACTACCTCGTCAGCAAGGGCGAGAAGACCCCGTACCGGCTGAAGCTGCGCTCGGCCTCGTACAACAACATCCAGGTGCTCACCGAGCTGCTGCCGGGCACGCTGGTCGCGGACATGGTGGCGATCCTGGGGTCGATGTTCTTCGTGGTCGGCGACATCGACAAGTAGGCGGCGGGGCGGGCCGGCCGGCTGACCGGCCCGTCAGCTCTCGTGCTCGGGGAGCGGGTCCGGCATCCGTACCGGCTGGAGCAGCCACCCGAAGTCGCCCAGCCCGCCGGGCGCGGTGAGCTCGGCGGCCTCCCCGGCGCTCGCCAGGGCGCGTACGTACCCGGAGGGGTCCGTGGTCGCGAGCGAGAGCGGGGGGCGTGCGCCGGTGACGCCGAGCGCGCGCAGCGCGGCGCGCTGGCTCAGCAGACGCGCTCCCGGGGACGCGCACGCCGTGGCTCCCGCCCCCGCGCACGCCGTGGCCCCCGTCTCCGTGCGCGCCGCGACCTCTGCCTCCGCGCGCGCGGCGACCTCTGCCTGCGTTTCCGCCCCTGCGTCCGTCGCCGCGTCCGCGTCCGCGCACGCGTCCAGCGCCACATGCGCCGTGATGTCGCACGACCCGTCCGGTACGGGGGCCGTCTCGCGCCCCTCCCGGAAGCCGGTGAGCGTCCCGAACGCGGGGCGCGCGTCCACGGTGTGCGCGTAGTCGACCGCCACCGCGAGCCCCCGCGCGAGGCAGGAGACGGCGGATGCCCAGGCGGTGTCCCGGGGCCGCCCGATCTCGGCTCGCAGCCCCTCCTCACCCGGCAGCGGCCACCACCGCGCGAGCCACTCCGCGTCCGCGCCGGACACCGGCTCCCCGAGCCGCTCGGCCCCGTCGTCCCGGACGAGCACCAGCCGCGCCACGCCCGCGGAGTCCGTCTCGGCGACCTCGACGGGAACGTTGTCCAGCCACTCGTTGGCGAAGAGCAGGCCGGTGACCTGCGAGGGAGGCTCCGCGAGCCAGACGATCCGGTCCGCGAGGCCCACCGGGCGGACGGCGACCTCGACGGCGTACGCGCGCGTGCGGGCGGCCACGTCGGAGGGGAGCGCGGCGAGCACCCCGGTGACCAGTTCGCCGCGTCCGGCGGCCATGTCGACGAAGTCCAGCGTCGCGGGCCGGCCGAGCGCCTCGTCGACCCGGCACAGCAGCCGGGCCACCGCCCCGGCGAAGAGCGGCGACGCGTGCACGGACGTACGGAAGTGCCCGGCGGGCCCCTCGGGCCGCAGGTAGAAGCCGTCCGGCCCGTACAGGGCGGCCTGCGTCGCCGCCCGCCAGCCGCGCCACTCGCCGGGGTCCGTCACCTTCTCCACCACCTGGTCAGACTATGCGCACAGCTGATCACCGCCTCCACCTTGCGGAGTACGCGCGCCGGTCGCGGATCGGCCCTCCGGTTGACCCGTGCACTCATCACGCTTCCCTACTCTGGGTTACGTGCAGCGCCTCTATGACTTCCTCCGTAGGCACCCGACCGGGGTCGACGGCTTCTGGGCCCTCGTCCTGTTCGGGATCTCGCTCGTCTCGGAGACGACACGGCAGGAGGCCACCGGCACGGATTCCCCGGCGGTCGTCGCCCCGGTCGTGCTCCTGTTGTGCCTGGTGATCGCGTTGCGCCGCCGTCTGCCCGAGAAGATGCTGCTGCTGGCCGGCGCGCTCGGGCTGGCGCAGCTGGTGCTGGACGTCCCGACGACGGCCGCCGACTTCGCCCTGCTGGTGATCGTGTACACGGTCGCCGCGACCGGCGCCCGCTGGGCGTCCAGGCTCGCGCTGGGCATGGGCCTGTGCGCCGCCACGCTGGCGCAGCTGCGCTGGCCGAGCGCGCAGACGGGCCTCGCGGGCAACATCGCGCTCGTCGTCTTCCAGACGGTGCCGTTCGCCCTCGCCTGGGTCCTCGGCGACTCCATACGCACCCGCCGCGCCTACTTCGCCCAGCTGGAGGAGCGCGCGGCGCGCCTGGAGAAGGAGCGCGAGGCGCAGGCGAAGGTAGCGGTCGCCGCCGAACGGGCCCGGATCGCGCGCGAGCTGCACGACGTCGTCGCGCACAACGTGTCGGTGATGGTGGTGCAGGCCGACGGCGCCGCCTACGTTCTCGACGCCGCCCCCGACCAGGCGAAGAAGGCCCTGGAGACGATCTCCTCCACCGGCCGGCAGGCCCTCGCGGAGATGCGCCGCCTGCTGGGCGTGCTGCGCACCGGCGAGCACCAGGAGGGCGGCGAGTACGTGCCGCAGCCGGACGTCGAGCAGATCGAGGACCTCGTGGAGCAGTGCCGCGGCTCCGGACTGCCCGTGGACTTCAGGATCGAGGGCACCCCGCGGCCGCTGCCCAGCGGCGTCGAGCTCACCGCGTACCGCATCGTGCAGGAGGCGCTGACCAACACGCGCAAGCACGGCGGTCCGGACGCGGGCGCCAGCGTGCGCCTGGTCTACTTCGACGACGGCCTCGGCCTGCTCGTCGAGGACGACGGCAAGGGCGCCCCGCACGAGCTGTACGACGAGGGCGGCGCCGACGGCCGGGGCCACGGGCTGATCGGGATGCGGGAACGGGTCGGCATGGTCGGCGGCACCCTGGACGCGGGCCCGCGTCCGGGCGGAGGATTCCGCATCAGCGCCCTGCTCCCGCTCAAACCGACGCATTGACGCCCACACACGCCCCCCGTTGACACCTGTCACAACCGGCCCTGTCACAACCGGCGGACGACACCCCCCGACCCGGCGGACGACGCCCCCCGACCCGGCGGACGACAACTCCACCACCCGGCGGACGACAACTCCACCACCCGGCGGACGACGATCGCCACCACCCGGCGGACGACGCTCGCCGCCACCCCGCGGATTGCACTTCGCCACCGCGCGAAAGACCCTTCGCACCCTGCGAAACGACACGGAAGAGGACTCGATCCCGATGACGATCCGCGTGATGCTCGTCGACGACCAGGTGCTGCTGCGCACCGGGTTCCGGATGGTGCTCGCCGCCCAACCGGACATGGAGGTCGTGGCCGAGGCGGGCGACGGCGTCGAAGCCCTCCAGGTGGCGCGGTCCACGGCGGTCGACGTCATCCTGATGGACGTGCGCATGCCGAAGCTGGACGGCGTGGAGGCCACCCGGCGCATCTGCGCGGAGACCGACCCCCCGAAGGTGCTGATCCTGACCACCTTCGACCTCGACGAGTACGCCTTCTCCGCGCTGAAGGCGGGCGCCTCCGGGTTCATGCTCAAGGACGTGCCGCCCGCCGAACTGCTCGCCGCCATCCGCTCCGTGCACAGCGGTGACGCGGTGGTCGCCCCGTCCACCACCCGCCGGCTCCTCGACCGGTTCGCGCCGATGCTGCCCAGCACGGCCAAGGAGCCCCGGCACAAGGAGCTGGAGCGGCTCACCGAACGGGAGCGCGAGGTCATGGTGCTGGTCGCCCAGGGACTGTCCAACGGCGAGATCGCGGCCCGGCTGGTGCTGTCCGAGGCGACCGTGAAGACCCATGTGGGCCGCATCCTGACCAAGCTGGCACTGCGCGACCGGGTGCAGGTGGTGGTGCTCGCCTACGAGACGGGACTCGTACGGGCCGGCGGGCGCTGAACCGCCGGAGTCCCTGCCGAAGCCGCCCGCCGGAGTCCCCGCCGAAGCCGCCCGCCGGAGTCCCGGCCGAACCGCGGCGAACGTCACCCGCGCGCGGCGGACACGCATTAGGGTCTGCGCATGCTCCTGTGGATCAACGGCCCCTTCGGGGGCGGCAAGACACAGACGGCACACGAGATACGGCGCCGGCTGCCCGGCAGCGTCGTCTGCGACCCCGAGCACGCCGGGTTCGGCCTGCGCCGCGTGCTGCCCCCCGATCTGCGCGGCGCCCGGGGCGGGACGCCGCTGATCGAGGACTTCCAGGATCTGGTGTCCTGGCGGCAGGGCGTCGTCGAGGTCCTCGACCTGGTGCTCACCCGGCACGAGGGCGTGGTCGTCGCCCCCATGACGGTCACCGATCCGCGCTACTTCGACGAGACCGTCGGCCGCCTGCGCGCACTGGGCCACGACGTCCGGCACTTCACACTCCTGGCGGAGCGGGAGACCGTCCTGCGGCGACTGCGCGAGCGGGGCTTCGGGCACCTCCTGTCGTACGTCGCCCGCGGTGCCGGTCCCCGGCGCGAGAGCTGGGCCGTCCAGCATCTGGACCACTGCCTGGAGCGGCTGCGCGAGCCGGAGTTCGCCGAGCACCTGTGGACCGACCACTCGACGGTGCCGAAGACGGCGGACCGGATCGCCGTCCTGGCCGGGCTCACCCTGCGCCCGAACACGGAGGGCGCGCTGCGGACGCGGCTGCGGCAGGCACGGGTGGGACTGCGGCACATCCGCATCGACTGACGGGCCGTGCGCCGCCGGTGGCGGACGACGGGCTCAGCGCAGTATCCCCTCGAGGAAGTCGCTGCCCAGCCGGGCCACCACCGTCACGTCGAGCTGGTGCAGCACGTACCGCCCACGCCGGCGCGTGGTGACCAGCCCCGCCTTCTTCAGTACGCCGACGTGCCGCGATATCTCGGGCGCCGTCATCCCGTGCACCTGCGCCAGTTCGGTCGTCGTGTAGGCGCTGCGGGCCAGCAGACGGCAGATCCGCATCCGCACCGGGTGGGACAGCGCGGTCATCCGCAGTGTGAGCTGCTCGACCGAGGGCGGCGAGGCCAGCTCCGGCGAGCCCAGCGGATAGTGCACCACCGGCTGCCAGCCGTACCGGTGCAGGACCAGCAGGTGCGGCCATCCGAGGCTCGTGGGGACGAGGAGGAGGCCGCCGTCCGCGGTGGCGGTGCGGCCCTCGACCAGCTTGTCCACCGTGATCCGCGCGGCCCGCTCGTCCAGCGCCACGGCGGAGGACACCGAGGCGAGCGCGTCCGCGAGGCCCTTGCGGTGCAGCAGCTCCGTCTTGTGGCGGGCGTCCGCGGCGAGGGGGTGGCGGACCCGCGCCCAGACATCGGCGAAGAACGCCTCGTCGCAGTCCTCCAGGAACTGCCTCAGCCAGGCACGCACACGAGGCGGGTCCTCGAGCAGCCGCCGGGTGAAGCGCACCTGGCGCGGACCGCGCGTGGCGGCCAGGTCGAGGGCGCGGCGGCGCAGGTCCGGGTCGCAGAGGACGCCGGGGCCCGGCAGGTCGTACCCCGGCGCACAGGTGAACTCCAGCGCCGAGTCCGCGAACTGCTCGTCCGTCAGCTTGTCCAGCAGGTCCAGGTCCTCGGCGAGGGTGGCGCCGGGGAGCGTGGTCCCGCCGGGGACGCCCGCGCAGGGCAGGAACAGGTCGGAGAACGTGGTGCGCCACAGGAAGTCGGCCTCGCACATCCGGTCGGCCAGGTGCGAGTCGAGGCGAGCGGTGACGCTCGTGACCCAGCCCTGGAGGCCAGGGTGGTGGCCCGGCTCCGACAGCGCGTGCAGCGCCATGCCGAGCTCGGCCAGGGGGGAGGGCACGATCGCGGCCCTCTCCGGCCGCAGCCCCGCGATGTCGATGCTCACGCTCATGCCCTCATGGTGCACCCCGCCACTGACAACGCCGCCGTCGAGCGACGGCCGCCGTCGAGCGACGCGACGCGGCGCACGGGCCCGCTCTATCCGCTGACCCCGTCCGTCGTCCCGTCCGTCGTCCTGTCCGCCAGCGCGTTCACCCGCGCCACGAACTCGGCGACCGCGGCCCGCACGTCCCCCGCCGTCCAGGCCAGGCCGTCGGCGCGCACGGTGACCTCGGTGACGCCGAGGCCCGGCCCGCCCCGCATCCAGTTCACGCCGAACAGCAGCGTCCCCGTCTCCTCGGCCTGCCGCAGCGCCGCCTCGGTGAGCACCTCCGGGTCGTACGGCAGCCAGACCTGGAACTCGTGGGTGTGCGGCACCTCGGGGTGCACGCGCACCCACGGCACGCCCGCCGCCGCGAAACCCTCGCGCAGCGCGGCGGCCACCACGCGCGCGTGAGCGACGTACTCCGGAAGCCGGGGCAGTTCCCGTTCGAGGCCCACGAGCGCCGACAGGGCCGTCGGGAACTGCTGGAAGACAAGGCCGCCGTAGCGGTGCCGCCAGACCCTGGCCTCCTCCACCAGGGTCAGCGGACCGGCGAGGGCCGCGCCGCCGAAGCCGTCGAGGGACTTGTAGAACGACACGTAGACGCTGTCCGCCAGGCCGGCGATCTCCTCCAGGGGGCGGCCGAAGTGGACGGTGGACTCCCACAGGCGCGCGCCGTCGAAGTGCACCACCGCGTCGCGTTCGCGTGCCGCCGCGACGACGTCGGTGAGCTCCTCCCACGAGGGCAGCAGGAAACCGGCGTCCCTGAGGGGCAGTTCCAGCATCAGCGTCCCGAAGGGTTCCTCGTGGTCGCGCACCTCCTCGGCCGTCGGCTGCCGGTGCTCGCCGGTCAGCCGCACCGGGCGCAGCCCGCTGACCAGGCTGAGCGCGCTGCGTTCGTGCACCTCGGGGTGGGCCAGCGCGTGCAGCGCGACCGTGGGGTCGCCGGTGCGGCCCGCCCAACAGCGCAGTGCCACCTGCTGCGCCATCGTGCCCGTCGGGAAGAACGCGGCGGCCTCCGTGCCCAGCAGTGCCGCGACGCGCCGCTCCAGGGCCTCCACGACCCGGTTGCCGTACATGTCGCCGGGCTCGTCCACGTCGTACACCTGCGGCGCCGCCTCCTGGAGCAGGGCGAGCTGTTCGCGCAGAGTCCTGCGGAAGCCCGCGCGCGCCAGGACGCGTTCCGCCGTCCGGTAGGCGTCCGCCCGGCGCTCCCGCAGCCGTTCCCCCGCCGCCCGGCCGGTCGCCGCGCTCCCCTCGCCGTCGTGCGCCGCCCGGCCCCCGCTGTCCCGCGCCGCCTGGCCCCCGCTGTCCCGCGCCGTCTCCGTCATGCTCCGGATCATGCCGTGTGGCGCCCACGCGAGTCACTGTCGTTTTCGTGAGGCGGCGGACTGCCTGCCGCCCCTGCGGCCTGCCGCCCCTGCGGCCTTCCGGCCGGGGAGGCCGCCCCCTTCCGGCCGCCCGCGGCCCTCCGGTCACCCACAGCCTGTGGACGAACGGACGCCCCGGGAACCGATCGCGTTAACATGACGAGAAATCGTCCGGTACCCGGAGCGGACTGGAACGGGAAGGCCGCCGTCGCGTGAGTACAAGCCAACAGCCAGACCCCAGGGACCGCCCCGCGCGGCTCACCGTCGGCGTCGTCGGCGCCGGCCGTGTGGGCCCCGCGCTCGCCGCCTCCCTCCAGCTCGCCGGGCACCGCCCGGTCGCCGTCTCCGGTGTCTCCGACGCCTCCCGGCGGCGGGCCGCCCTCCTGCTGCCCGACGTGCCGCTCGTGCCGCCCGCCGAGGTCCTCCAGCGCGCCGACCTCGTCCTGCTGACCGTCCCCGACGACATCCTGCCCGGTCTCGTCGAGGGCCTCGCCGAGACCGGCGCCGTACGGCCGGGGCAGCTGCTCGTGCACACCTCCGGGCGGTACGGCGCGCGCGTGCTCGACCCCGCCCTGCGCGCGGGCGCGCTGCCCCTGGCCCTGCACCCGGCGATGACCTTCACCGGCACGCCCGTCGACGTCCAGCGGCTGGCCGGCTGCTCCTTCGGCGTGACCGCGCCCGACGAGCTGCGGCTGGCCGCCGAGGCCCTCGTCATCGAGATGGGCGGCGAGCCGGAGTGGATCGCCGAGGAGAACCGGCCGCTGTACCACGCGGCCCTCGCCCTGGGCGCCAACCACCTGGTCACGCTGGTCGCCCAGTCCATGGAGCTGCTGCGCGCGGCCGGCGTCGAGGCGCCCGACCGGATGCTCGGCCCCCTGCTGGGCGCCGCCCTGGACAACGCGCTGCGCTCCGGCGACGCGGCGCTCACCGGGCCCGTGGCGCGCGGCGACGCGGGCACGGTCGCCGCGCACCTCGGCGAACTGCGCAAGCACGCCCCCCAGACCGTGGACGGTTACCTGGCGATGGCCCGGGCGACCGCCGACCGCGCGCTCGCCCACGGACTGCTCAAGCCGGAGCTCGCCGAGGACCTCCTCGGGGTACTCGCCAACGGGACCGACGGCGCCGAGGGAGATGCCGGATGACCACGACCCTGCTGCGCACCGCCGGCGAACTGCACGCACGCACGCGTGCGGGCCGCCGGGCCGTCGTGATGACGATGGGCGCCCTGCACGACGGACACGCCACCCTGATCCGCACCGCCCGCGAGCTCGCCGGGGCGGACGGCGAGGTCGTCGTCACGGTCTTCGTCAACCCGCTCCAGTTCGGCGCGGGCGAGGACCTCGACCGCTATCCGCGCACCCTGGACTCCGACGTCAAGATCGCCGAGCAGGCCGGCGCGGACGTCGTGTTCGCCCCGTCCGTGGACGAGGTCTACCCGGGTGGCGAGCCCCAGGTCCGCGTCGCCGCGGGCCCCATGGGGGAGCGCCTGGAGGGCTCCTCGCGCCCCGGCCACTTCGACGGCATGCTGACCGTCGTCGCCAAGCTGCTGCACCTCACGCGGCCGGACATGGCCCTGTTCGGGCAGAAGGACGCCCAGCAGCTCGCCCTGATCCGCCGCATGGTGCGCGACCTGAACTTCGGCGTCGAGATCGTCGCCGTGCCGACCGTGCGCGAGGAGGACGGGCTGGCCCTGTCCAGCCGCAACCGCTACCTCTCCCCGGCCGAGAGGCGCACCGCGCTCGCCCTCTCGCAGGCGCTGTTCGCGGGCCGCGACCGGCACGCGGCGCAGGAGGCGCTGCGGGCACGCGCGCGTGAGGTGCCCGCCACGCACGCGCGTGCCGAGGCGCTCAGCGCCCTGGGGGAGTCCCGCGCGGCCGCCGACGCGCACGCCGTCGCCCAGGCCGTCCCCGGGGCCGCCGCGGCCGTCCGCGCCGCCGCCCGCCTCGTCCTCGACGAGGCCGACCGGCTGAGTCCGCCGCTGGAGCTGGACTACCTCGCCCTCGTCGACCCCTCCGACTTCACCGAGGTCGAGGACGACTACACCGGCGAGGCCGTCCTCGCCGTCGCCGCCCGGGTCGGGACGACCCGGCTGATCGACAACCTTCCCCTCACCTTCGGAGCCGCCTCGTGACCAGCACAGGCATACGACTGCACGCGCCCGCCCCCGGGTGGTCCATCTCCGCGGACGTCGTGGTCGTCGGCTCCGGGGTCGCCGGCCTGACCGCCGCCCTGCGCTGCGAGGCCGAGGGGCTGACCACGGTCGTCGTCACCAAGGCCCGCCTGGACGACGGCTCCACCCGCTGGGCGCAGGGCGGCATCGCCGCCGCCCTCGGTGAGGGCGACACCCCCGAACAGCACCTGGACGACACACTGGTGGCGGGCGCGGGCCTGTGCGACGAGGACGCGGTGCGGATCCTGGTCACCGAGGGCCCCGACGCCGTACGGCGGCTGATCTCCACCGGCGCCACCTTCGACACCGACGACGAGGGCGGCATCCAGCTCACCCGCGAGGGCGGCCACCACCGCCGCCGCATCGCGCACGCGGGCGGCGACGCGACCGGCGCGGAGATCTCCCGCGCCCTCGTCGAGGCGGTCCGCGCGCGCGGGCTGCGCACCATCGAGAACGCGCTCGTCCTGGACCTCCTCGCCGACGCCGACGGCCGTACCGCCGGCGTCACCCTGCACGTCATGGGCGAGGGCCAGCACGACGGCGTGGGCGCCGTGCACGCCCCGGCGGTCGTCCTGGCCACCGGCGGCATGGGCCAGGTCTTCTCCGCCACCACCAACCCGTCCGTCTCCACGGGCGACGGCGTGGCCCTCGCCCTGCGCGCGGGCGCGGAGGTCTCCGACCTGGAGTTCGTCCAGTTCCACCCGACCGTGCTGTTCCTCGGCCCGGACGCGGAGGGCCAGCAGCCCCTCGTCTCCGAGGCCGTACGCGGTGAGGGGGCCCACCTGGTCGACGGGGACGGCGTGCGCTTCATGGTCGGGCAGCACGAACTGGCCGAACTCGCGCCGCGCGACATCGTCGCCAAGGGCATCATGCGCCGCATGCAGGAGCAGGACGCCGAACACATGTTCCTCGACGCCCGCCACTTCGGCGCCGAGATGTGGGAGCACCGCTTCCCGACGATCCTGGCCGCCTGCCGCGCGCACGGCATCGACCCGGTCACCGAGCCGGTCCCGGTCGCCCCGGCCGCCCACTACGCCTCCGGAGGCGTGCGCACCGACTCCCACGGCCGCACGACCGTCCCGGGCCTGTACGCGTGCGGCGAGGTCGCCTGCACGGGCGTGCACGGCGCGAACCGGCTCGCCTCCAACTCGCTCCTGGAAGGCCTCGTCTACGCCGAGCGCATCGCCGCCGACATCGCGGCGAGCCGGGCGGACGGCGGCCTCCCCGCGCGCGTGCCCGCGCCGGCCGAGCGGCGGCCCGAGGGACCCGAGCGGTCCGCGCAGCGGTCCCAGCGGCCCGAGCAGCCGTCCGAGCAGCCGTCCGAGCAGCCGCCCGCGCACCCGCTGCTGGGCGCCGAGGCCCGCTTCGCGATCCAGCGGATCATGAGCGACGGCGCGGGCGTCCTGCGCTCCGCCGACTCCCTGGAGAAGGCCGCCGACCAGCTCCAGCGGCTGCACTCCGAGGCCCGCGACGCGCTGGCCGAGAACGGCAAGACCGCCGAGCCCGGCGTCGACACCTGGGAGGCCACCAACCTCCTGTGCGTGGCCCGCGTCCTGGTCGCCGCCGCGCGGATGCGCGAGGAGACCCGCGGCTGCCACTGGCGCGAGGATCACGCCGATCGCGACGACACCGACTGGCGCCGTCATATCGTCGTACGGCTGAATCCGGATCGGACGCTCGCCGTACGCACCACCGATACCGCAGACTTCCCCCCTACCCGGCAGCACCAGCAGGAGCAGTGACACAAGTGAGCACCCCCGAGGATCTTCCCCTCGTCCAGAGCGGCGGCTGCGGCGACGGCTGCGCCTGCGGCGCGGACGCCGGCCACGACGACGAGGAGTACCTGGAGTGCGGGCTGGACCCCGCGCTCGCCCAGCTCCTGGCCGACGCCGGGCTCGACCCGCTGGAGGTCGAGGACATCGCCAACGTCGCCATCCAGGAGGACCTGGACCACGGCGTGGACGTGACGACCGTCGCGACCATCCCCGAGGACGCGGTCGCCACCGCCGACTTCACCGCGCGCGAGGCGGGCGTGGTGGCGGGCCTGCGCGTCGCCGAGGCCGTGCTCTCGGTCGTGTGCACGGACGAGTTCGAAGTCGAGCGGCACGTGGAGGACGGCGACCGCGTGGAGGCCGGACAGAAGCTGCTGTCGGTCACCACGCGCACGCGCGACCTGCTCACCGCCGAGCGCAGCGCGCTCAACCTGATGTGCCGCCTGTCCGGCATCGCGACCGCCACGCGCGCGTGGGCGGACGTCCTGGAGGGCACCAAGGCACGCGTGCGGGACACCCGCAAGACCACCCCGGGCCTGCGCGCCCTGGAGAAGTTCGCCGTCCGCTGCGGCGGCGGGGTCAACCACCGCATGTCGCTGTCCGACGCGGCCCTGGTCAAGGACAACCACGTGGTCGCCGCGGGCGGTGTCGCCCAGGCCTTCGAGGCCGTGCGCGAGGCCTTCCCGGACGTGCCGATCGAGGTCGAGGTCGACACCCTGCACCAGCTGCGCGAGGTCGTGGACGCCGGCGCCGACCTGATCCTGCTCGACAACTTCACCCCCGGCGAGTGCGCGGAGGCCGTCGGCATCGTCGGCGGACGCGCGCTGCTGGAGGCGTCCGGCCGGCTCACCCTGGACAACGCGAAGGCGTACGCCGACACCGGCGTCGACTTCCTGGCCGTGGGCGCCCTGACCCACTCCTCGCCGATCCTCGACATCGGCCTGGACCTGCGAGCGGCGGAGTAGGAGCGGGATCCGGCCATGCTGCTGACGATCGACGTGGGGAACACGCACACCGTGCTCGGCCTGTTCGACGGTGAGGACATCGTCGAGCACTGGCGCATCTCGACGGACTCCCGCCGTACGGCCGACGAGCTCGCGGTCCTCCTCCAGGGACTGATGGGCATGCATCCCCTCCTCGGGGTGGAGCTGGGCGACGGCATCGACGGCATCGCGATCTGCGCGACCGTCCCCTCGGTGCTCCACGAGCTGCGCGAGGTGACCCGCCGCTACTACGGCGACGTGCCCGCGGTGCTCGTCGAACCCGGCGTGAAGACCGGTGTGCCGATCCTCTTCGACAACCCCAAGGAGGTCGGGGCCGACCGCATCATCAACGCGGTCGCCGCGAACGAGCTCTACGGCGGTCCCGCGATCGTCGTCGACTTCGGCACGGCGACGACGTTCGACGCGATCAGCGCGCGCGGGGAGTACGTCGGCGGCGTCATCGCCCCCGGCATCGAGATCTCCGTGGAGGCGCTCGGCATCAAGGCCGCGCAACTGCGCAAGATCGAGGTCGCCCGCCCCCGCAGCGTGATCGGCAAGAACACGGTCGAGGCGATGCAGGCCGGCGTGGTCTACGGCTTCGCGGGCCAGGTGGACGGCGTCGTCAGCCGGATGGCGCGCGAGCTGGCGGACGACCCGGACGACGTCACGGTGATCGCGACGGGCGGTCTGGCGCCGATGGTGCTGGGCGAGTCCTCGGTGATCGACGAGCACGAGCCGTGGCTGACGCTGATCGGACTGCGTCTGGTCTACGAGCGGAACGTGTCGCGCATGTGAGCGGCGCACGCCCCCGTGTCCGCGCGCCCTGTTGTCCGTACGGACCAGCGCGCGGCCCCGGGGCCGCGCGTCGGTCCGGGGTGTGCCTGCGCAGGCACGCCCGGCGTCGTGCGCAAGCACGCCCGACTTCGTGCGGAGGTGGGCTCCGCGTCGTGCGGAGGTGGGCTCCGCGTCGTGCGGAGGTGGCCCCGTCTCCCTCCGGAACGGGCCGCGCCGGGCCCGCCCGCACGGGTGACCCGCCGCGGGCCGCGGGTGGATTCGGGCACGCCACATCTGACCGTTGTGCAGGGATTGTCCGATTAGCGCGTATCGTCGCCGCATGCCCACGCCATACGGATCCCGCGGCGGCATGGCGTTCGGCGCGGAGGAGCTGCGTGTGCTCCGCCGCGCTCTCGCCCTCGCCCTCCACCCCGGCCCCGCCTCGGCCGAGGACGTCCAGGACTGTCACCGCCTCGCCGAGTCCCTCGACGAGGCGGTGCGCGAGGCCTCCCGGCTGCGGGCCTTCCTGGTGGCCGACCTCGCCCGGTACCGAGCCGCCCTGCCCGGCACCGCTGCCGGATACCTCACGCTGCTGGAAGAGGTCCTGGCCACCGGTCACCGGCCCGGCGCGGACGACCTCGCCGCCCTGCGCGCCCTGCGCGGCAACCCGGCGGCGGCCGCCCTCCTGGCCCGCTGCCAGGTCCTCGCGGAAGAGGACGTACGCGCCTGTCTGGCGCGCCGGACGGCTCGCCGGGCCGTTCCGGTGGCCGGCGTGGTGCCGGCGTCCCGTACGCGCCTCCTGGCCCTGCCCGGGGGCCGTACGGGGGCCGTGGACCGGGTGCCCGGCGGCCGGGTCGCCGTGGCCGCGGGCGGTACGGAGGGGGAGCCGGGGAAGAAGCCCGCCGAGCGGCCCGCCGCACCCCACCCGGCTCCCGGCCCCGTGCCCGTGAAGCCTGCCGCACCCGAGCCCCCGCGCCGGCCCGTCCCCACGCCGGGCGAGGTCTTCCCGCGCCGCAAGCCGGCCCCGCCGCCCGCCGGGTCCGGGAAGCGGCGGCTCGCGGTCTGCTGAGAAAACGGCACCGGGGTGCCCCGCCGCACCCGACCCCGCCCCGGTGCCCCCCTTCCCCCTGGCTACCCTGGAGCCATGGACTACGTCTCCGCGCTCGTGCCCCCCGTCGTCATGGCGGCGTTCTTCATCGGTGTGGTCAGGGTGATCGTGAAGACCCAGGGTGGGGCCAACAAGGCCAAGGAGGACGCGGCCGTAGACGCCGCCCTCGCGCGCACGGAGGGGGCCCGTCGGCCCTCCGCCCAGCCCGACGCCTGACCAGGACGCGCCCGCACGGCGTACGGCAGCCCCCCGGCAGCCGTACGCCCTTTTTGTTCGCCTTCAGCAGGGAACATGCACGTCCGGCACGCGATGAGCGAGATCTCCCACTATTGTTCTGAGGTGTGCCTCGCCCATTGGGAGAACTCGAAGACGCGGTCATGACGCGGGTGTGGAAGTGGAACCGCCCGGTGACCGTTCGAGAAGTCCTGGAAGACCTCCAGCAGGAACGGTCCATCGCCTACACCACGGTGATGACCGTTTTGGACAATCTCCATCAGAAGGGCTGGGTGCGCCGTGAGGCGGAAGGCCGGGCCTATCGATATGAGGCGGTCTCCACCCGCGCCGCCTACGCCGCCGCCCTGATGAACGACGCCTGGGCGCAGAGCGACAACCCCGCCGCCGCTCTCGTCGCCTTCTTCGGGATGATGAGCGAGGAACAGCGGCACGCCCTGCGGGACGCGGTGCGCATCGTCCAAGGTCCGGAAACGTCCGAAGCCCCCCGGCCGGCGAGTGCCGGGGAGAACCAGAACCCCGGCTCGGCAACCGCGACCGACGGGCGATAGCGTCCGCACATGTCTGCACGGAGCCCCGAAGTCAGCGCTAAAGCCATCACCGTCCGCCGGGCCCGGACCAGCGATGTCCCCGTCGTCCGCCGTCTCCTTGACGCGTACGTCCGCGACCGCATCCTGCTCGACAAAGCGACGGTGACTCTTTACGAGGACATCCAGGAGTTCTGGGTCGCCGAACGGGACGACAACGCCGAGGTCGTCGGCTGCGGCGCCCTGCACGTGATGTGGGAAGACCTCGCGGAAGTCCGCACTCTCGCGGTGAAGCCCGGGCTGAAGGGCGCCGGCGTGGGTCACCAGTTGTTGGAGAAGTTGCTGCACACCGCCCGCTGGCTGGGCGTTCGCCGCGTTTTCTGCCTGACCTTCGAAGTCGACTTCTTCAGCAAGCACGGCTTCGTGGAGATCGGCGAGACGCCGGTCGACACCGATGTCTACGCGGAGCTGTTGCGTTCCTATGACGAGGGCGTCGCGGAGTTCCTCGGACTCGAACGAGTGAAACCGAACACCTTGGGCAACAGCCGGATGCTTCTGCATCTGTGATCGTCTAGTCCATTCCGGGCCGGCCACCCTTGCCCGGGTGCCCTATGTCCGAAACGCGCATCTTTCCGGACGGGGGCGGGCCGCAGGCCTCTGCCGGGGGTTTGTGTTTTTCCAGCAAAAGCGGTTTGCTTTCCGACGTACTGCAGTACTGCATATAACAGGGGCGGCGAAACGGCGGACGCCGCAGACCCCCGGCCCTCACGTTATCGATGAAAGGAAATCCGGTGGCACAGAAGGTTCAGGTCCTTCTTGTCGACGACCTCGACGGCGGCGAGGCGGACGAGACCGTTACGTTCGCGCTGGACGGCAAGACCTACGAGATCGATCTCACCACGGCCAATGCGGACAAGCTGCGCGGCCTTCTCGACCCCTATGTGAAGGGTGGCCGTCGTACCGGTGGCCGCGCTTCGGGCGGACGCGGAAAGACGCGCGCCGCTTCCGGTGGCAGCCAGGACACCGCGCAGATCCGCGCATGGGCGAAGGAGAACGGTTACGAGGTCAACGACCGTGGCCGCGTTCCCGCGTCCATTCGCGAGGCTTACGAGAAGGCCAACGGCTGAGCGCAGGCGCGCCGCAGCCGGACACGGTGACATTGCGTCGCCAGCGTGTCCACCCACCGCACCAGATCGGGGGCGCCCCCACCGCCCCCCAGGGCCGACACCGTCGCCAATGAGGCCTCGATCTCACGCCCGGCCACGGGGGGCCGTACCCACAGGGCGGCCCCCTGCGCAGTCCCGGCGGACTCCGCGCCCGGGGGCAGGGGCGCCTTGATGACGCCGCCCGCCCCGATCGCCCGCAGGTCCAGCGGCAGCGCCCCCCAGTCGAGCCACTGAAGGATCCCCGGCAGCTCTCCCGTGCTGCCCGCGGCCACCAGTAGCCGCAACCACTTCCCCTGGACGGCCACGGGAGAGCCCGGATCCAGGCGCCGCAGAGCCGCGTGACCCGCCTCGGCCGGCACCTCCAGGACGTCGAAGCGCACGCCGACCGCGAGCCGCACCGGCGTCCCGGGCACCGTCGCCCATCCCAGTTCGTTCTCGTACCAGCCGCGGACAAGAGCGGCTGTATCAGATGTATTGGTCATATCGGTCGTATCAGCTGCATCCGTATCAGCTGCATCGGCGGTATCGGTCGTATCAGCTGTGACGGGAGTGGCCGGGATGGTGTCCGGGACGGTGTCCGGGCGGCGGTTCGGAAGGGCGTCCGGGGGGACTCGGCCAGCCATGCCAAGCGCAACCGTCCGAAAGGCTCACAGGTTACGCTGTGTATTCACGCGGATGCCCTGTGTGCCGAAATGGGGGGGCGTGCGGGGATGCCGGGGGGCGTGAGGTTGTTCGCCCATAGCGGAGGGAACCGGTGCACGCGGCATGGACTGTCCGTAGCAGCGGGTAAGACATCCCTAGTGAGAGGGGGCGACACGCAGAACAGGACGTCTCACGTTCGCCATCGGCGTACTGGCGAAGGGGGTAACTGCCTGGCCTGCGGGAACATCGTCTCGCACCATCGGGTTGGAGCAGATGTCGGCGTTCGGGGTCAGGAGGCCATCGACGGTGTCGGCAGTTGGAATGAGCGGTCCCCGCTTGCGGGACTAAGCTGCGGAAGGACAGGGAGGGGAAGTTCCCCCCACTGCCTGACCGCTCTGAGGAGCGATTAACGATGTTCGAGAGGTTCACCGACCGCGCGCGGCGGGTTGTCGTCCTGGCTCAGGAAGAAGCCCGGATGCTCAACCACAACTACATCGGCACCGAGCACATCCTCCTGGGCCTGATCCACGAGGGTGAGGGTGTCGCCGCCAAGGCCCTTGAGAGCCTCGGGATTTCGCTCGAGGCGGTCCGCCAGCAGGTGGAGGAGATCATCGGGCAGGGGCAGCAGGCCCCGTCCGGGCACATCCCCTTCACCCCCCGTGCCAAGAAGGTCCTGGAGCTGTCGCTCCGCGAGGCCCTTCAGCTGGGCCACAACTACATCGGCACGGAGCACATCCTGCTCGGCCTGATCCGTGAGGGCGAGGGCGTCGCCGCCCAGGTCCTGGTCAAGCTGGGTGCAGATCTCAACCGGGTGCGGCAGCAGGTCATCCAGCTGCTCTCCGGCTACCAGGGCAAGGAGACCGCCACCGCCGGCGGGCCTGCCGAGGGCACGCCCTCGACGTCCCTGGTCCTCGACCAGTTCGGCCGGAACCTCACCCAGGCCGCTCGTGAGTCCAAGCTCGACCCGGTCATCGGGCGCGAGAAGGAGATCGAGCGGGTCATGCAGGTGCTGTCCCGCCGTACCAAGAACAACCCGGTCCTGATCGGTGAGCCCGGTGTCGGCAAGACCGCCGTCGTCGAGGGTCTCGCCCAGGCCATCGTCAAGGGCGAGGTGCCCGAGACCCTCAAGGACAAGCACCTCTACACCCTGGACCTCGGCGCGCTGGTCGCCGGCTCCCGGTACCGCGGTGACTTCGAGGAGCGCCTGAAGAAGGTGCTCAAGGAGATCCGCACCCGCGGCGACATCATCCTGTTCATCGACGAGCTCCACACGCTGGTCGGTGCGGGTGCCGCCGAGGGCGCCATCGACGCGGCCTCCATCCTGAAGCCGATGCTGGCCCGCGGTGAGCTCCAGACCATCGGCGCCACGACGCTGGACGAGTACCGCAAGCACCTGGAGAAGGACGCGGCCCTCGAGCGCCGCTTCCAGCCCATCCAGGTCGCCGAGCCGTCCCTGCCGCACACCATCGAGATCCTCAAGGGTCTGCGCGACCGGTACGAGGCCCACCACCGCGTCTCCATCACCGACGAGGCGCTGGTCCAGGCCGCCACCCTGGCCGACCGGTACATCTCGGACCGCTTCCTGCCGGACAAGGCGATCGACCTGATCGACGAGGCCGGTTCCCGGATGCGCATCCGCCGGATGACCGCTCCGCCGGACCTGCGCGAGTTCGACGAGAAGATCGCCGGCGTCCGCCGTGACAAGGAGTCCGCGATCGACTCGCAGGACTTCGAGAAGGCCGCCTCCCTCCGCGACAAGGAGAAGCAGCTCCTGGCCGCCAAGGCCAAGCGGGAGAAGGAGTGGAAGGCCGGCGACATGGACGTCGTCGCCGAGGTCGACGGCGAGCTGATCGCCGAGGTCCTCGCCACGGCGACGGGCATCCCGGTCTTCAAGCTGACCGAGGAGGAGTCCAGCCGCCTGCTCCGCATGGAGGACGAGCTCCACAAGCGGGTCATCGGCCAGAACGACGCCGTCAAGGCGCTGTCGAAGGCGATCCGCCGTACCCGCGCCGGTCTGAAGGACCCGAAGCGCCCCGGTGGTTCGTTCATCTTCGCCGGCCCGTCCGGTGTCGGTAAGACCGAGCTGTCCAAGGCGCTCGCCGAGTTCCTCTTCGGCGACGAGGACGCGCTGATCTCCCTCGACATGTCGGAGTTCAGCGAGAAGCACACGGTGTCGCGTCTCTTCGGTTCCCCGCCCGGATACGTGGGCTACGAAGAGGGCGGCCAGCTCACCGAGAAGGTCCGCCGCAAGCCGTTCTCCGTCGTGCTCTTCGACGAGGTCGAGAAGGCCCACCCGGACATCTTCAACTCGCTGCTGCAGATCCTGGAGGACGGTCGACTGACCGACTCCCAGGGCCGGGTCGTGGACTTCAAGAACACGGTCATCATCATGACGACCAACCTCGGCACCCGGGACATCTCCAAGGGCTTCAACCTCGGCTTCGCGGCCGCGGGCGACACGAAGACCAACTACGAGCGCATGAAGAACAAGGTCTCGGACGAGCTGAAGCAGCACTTCCGGCCCGAGTTCCTCAACCGCGTCGACGACGTCGTCGTGTTTCCGCAGCTGACGCAGGCGGACATCCTGCGGATCGTCGACCTGATGGTCGGCAAGGTCGACGAGCGCCTGAAGGACCGGGACATGGGCATCGAGCTCTCCCAGTCCGCCAAGGAACTGCTGTCCAAGAAGGGCTACGACCCCGTGCTGGGTGCGCGTCCGCTGCGCCGCACCATCCAGCGCGAGATCGAGGACACGCTCTCGGAGAAGATCCTCTTCGGCGAGCTGCGCCCCGGTCACATCGTGGTCGTGGACACCGAGGGCGAGGGCGAGACCAAGACCTTCACCTTCCGGGGTGAGGAGAAGTCGGCCCTGCCGGACGTCCCGCCGATCGAGCAGGCGGCCGGCGGTGCCGGGCCGAACCTGAGCAAGGACGCGTGACCGTCCCGGAGTTCGCCCGGGCGACCTGACGGAACCCGACGGACCTGACAGAAGGGGCCGGTGCTCTCACGAGCACCGGCCCCTTCCGCGTGCCTCGGGTGACGACCGCCCGTCGTCGGCTACGACAACTGCCCGTCGTAGTCCGGCAGCTTGAACGTCTTCTCGGCGTGGCCGCCGGACAGGTCGGTGGCGCTGTTGCCGATGTTCGCGATGATCGTGTAGCCCTTGGCCTCGATGTCGACGCGCTGGGCGGTCTTGTAGTCGGCGACGTCCTCGAAGAGGTCCAGGAAGCCGCGGACATGGAGGCCGGAGACCTGGTAGCCGACGTGCCGGAGGTTGTAGTCGGTCACCGAGGCGATGATCCCGGGGCGGGCCGTGACGAAGAACAGCGCGACACCGTGCTCCTGCGCGTACTCGGCGACGTCGAGGACGGGGGCGTTGGCCGGCTGCGGGTAGCTGAAGCCGAAGTCGCTCTCCAGCGTGGTGTTGTCCACGTCGAAGACGATCGCCTGCTTCTCGCCCGGTACCGGGGAGGCGATGCGCTGCTTCAGGTAGGGCAGGGCCTGGTCCATCACGGCCTGGCAGTCCGCCTGCCAGGTGTCGTAGTCCACGGCTGCCGCGGCTGCGGTCGCCGCCGCGGCCGTGGTGGCGGTGGCGGCCGTGGTGGTGGTGCTGGTGGCCGTGGTGGCGGTGGAGGTGCCGGTGGCCGTCGCGGCCTGTGCGCCGGCCGGGACGGCCATCGCGGTGACTGCGGCCGAGGCCGCGGCGGTCAGGGCGATACGGCGCGTCCAGCTGCCTCTGCTCATGGTGGGGGTCCTCTCGCGTCCATGGCGCTGCGGGTGTCGTGAGCATGCTCATCGAGGGGGATGGCGTGAGGGGAACCAGCGGGTTACTGGACGGTAATGCACCCTGAGAGCCCGGTCACAGCCCCGCGCGCGTGATCGTGGCGCGGGTCACAACTCGGGGAAGGGGGAAGGGAGTAGCGGTCGAGTAGCCCCCGTCACATTCCGAAGTGCCTGCGGGCGGGCGGCCGGTGACATGCCGCACAGGCGATATGTCCGTTACTAGCCGGATTAGTGGCACACTTGGTCCCTGCAAAACGGGCAAAAGCCTCAAGTGCCTGTGCCTACTGTGTGCGTTTTGCGGGCATTTGGCGGAAGTGGGGGCAAAGAGTGAACTGTCAAGAAGTGCATGCTTTCATGGCGATCTACTAGCTTCCGTCGTAGATCACATGTTTGGGGCTTTCGGGGCCTGGGGGTTACCAAGGAATGGCCCATCCGGCGGACGTCCGTCGGGTGGTTTTCTCTGCCCCCGGCCCCCATGAGGTTTCGATGTTCCAGCGCGTCACGTCCCGTTCTTCCCGTACGTCCCTGTTCCGCACCCGCGTGGCGGTCGGGGCCGCCGCTCTCGGCGCCTCGGTCGTGCTCGGGAGCGGGGTGGCGTCCGCCGTCCAGCCCGCCGCTCAGCCCACCACCCAGTCCGCGGTGAAGGCGGCCGCCTCCACCGGCTGGGTCAAGCCGGTCGCGAAGTACACCAAGTCCGCCAGCTTCCACCAGGCCGGCGCCATGTGGCAGTCCACCCACAGCGGGCAGGACTTCGCCGTCCCGAGCGGCACCAAGGTCGTGGCCGCGCACGGCGGCACCGTGGTCAAGGCCGGCGGCAACGGTGCCGGCGACGGCCCCGCCTACGGCAACGCCATCGTCATCAAGCACGGCAACGGCACGTACTCCCAGTACGCCCACCTGTCGCGCGTCGAGGTGAAGGTCGGCCAGATCGTCAAGACCGGTCAGCGCATCGCCCTGTCCGGCAACACCGGCAACTCCAGCGGCCCGCACCTGCACTTCGAGATCCGTACGACCCCCAACTACGGCTCGGCGATCGACCCGGTCGCGTTCCTGCGGGCCAAGGGTCTCGGTATCTGACCTGAGAGGTCTCCGCCCTAGGGCCGCGTGCCCTGATGGGCCTGGGTGACCAGATCGATGGCGACCCCGAGGACAGCTTCGCGCTTGTCCTCGGGGTCGCCTTCGATGTCCTGGAGGAAGAACATGCCGGCGTGCAGCGTGAAGATCGCGCTGACGCAGCGGACCTGGTCGGCCAGGGGGGCGTCCGGGTCGATGATGATGTCGCGCAGACTGCGCATACGGTCCTTGAAGGACTCCCCGATCTGCAACTCCCGCACCGTCGCCTGGTTCTCCTGCATGAACCGGAAGAGGGGCGTGGCGTCGTTGAGGGCCTGGCTGTAGCGGCGGACGAGTTCCCGCTTGGTCTCGAGGGTGTGCGGCTGCGTCTTGCCCCACTCGATCAGGTCCTCGATCGGCTTGGACAGATCCGTGAAGATGCTGACGACGATCTCTTCCTTGGTCTTGAAGTGGTAGTAGAGGGCCGCCTTCGTGACCGACAGGCGCTCGGCGATCTCGCGCAGCGAGGTCTTCTCGTAGCCCTGCTCGGCGAAGAGTTCCAGGGCCACGTCCTGAATGCGCTGGCGGGTGTTGCCTCGGCGCTGCCGCCTGGTGCCGTCCATGGTGACGTCCATCCTCGTACTCCTCGCGCTGCCGCGACACTCGCCCACGACTCGGTAAGAAAAACTTACCCTCCGCCCGGGCTGGAACTTACTTGACGACCGGCTAGTTAGGGGTCTACTTTCCCAGTGTAGTGAACTAGCCGGGCGGCAAGTAAGTAGCCGCCCTGGGGGAGTGGGAATGATGGCGGACACACCAAGCAAACAGACGGGCGCCGACGTCGAGCCGGCTGCGAGAGAACCGAAGAGCGTACGCGTCGTCATGCTCGCGCTCATGATCACGATGATGCTCGCGATGCTCGACAACATGATCGTGGGCACGGCGATGCCGACGATCGTGGGTGAGCTCGGAGGCCTGGAGCACCTGTCGTGGGTGGTCACGTCGTACACCCTCGCGACCGCCGCCTCCACCCCGATCTGGGGCAAGCTCGGCGACATGTACGGGCGCAAGGGCGCCTTCCTGAGCTCGATCGTGATCTTCCTGATCGGGTCGGCGCTGAGCGGCATGGCCCAGGACATGGGCCAGCTGATCGCGTTCCGCGCCGTTCAGGGTCTGGGCGCCGGCGGACTGATGGTCGGCGTCATGGCGATCATCGGTGACCTGGTCCCGCCGCGGGAGCGCGGCAAGTACCAGGGCATGATGGCCGGAGTGATGGCGATCGCGATGATCGGCGGGCCGCTCGTCGGAGGCACCATCACCGATCACTGGGGCTGGCGCTGGGCCTTCTACATCAACCTGCCGCTCGGCATCGTGTCCCTGGGCCTCATCACCGCCGTCCTCCACCTGCCGAGGAAGCGATCCCAGGCGCGCATCGACTACCTGGGTGCCGCGCTGCTGACCATCGGCATCACGGCCATCGTGCTCGTCACCACCTGGGGCGGCACGGAGTACGCCTGGGGCTCCGCGCGGATCATGGAGCTGATCGGCATCGGTGTCGCCACCCTGGTCGGGTTCGTGTTCTGGCAGACCAGGGCCGCCGAGCCGATCGTGCCGCTGCACATCTTCCGCAGCCGCAACTTCACGCTGATGTCCCTCATCGGTTTCATCACCGGCTTCGTGATGTTCGGCGCCACCCTCTTCCTGCCGCTGTACCAGCAGTCCGTGCAGGGCGCGTCCGCGACCAACTCCGGGCTGCTGCTCCTGCCGATGCTCGGCGCGATGCTCGTAACCTCGATCGTCGCGGGCCGCATCACCACCAACAGCGGCCGCTACAAGATCTTCCCCATCGTCGGCGGCGCCCTGATGATCGTCGGGCTGTACCTGTTGTCCACGATGGACACCGGGACCTCCCGGCTCACCTCCGGCGTGTTCATGGCCGTCGTGGGTCTCGGCATGGGCTGCCTGATGCAGATCACCATGCTGGTCGCGCAGAACAGCGTGGAGATGCGGGACATGGGGGTCGCCTCCTCGTCGACCACCCTCTTCCGTACGCTCGGCTCCTCCTTCGGTGTCGCGATCATGGGCGCGCTGTTCAACAGCCGGGTCGAGGACGTCATGGCCGAGCGGGCCGGCGCGCTGGGCTCCGCGGTGACCGAGCAGTCCGCGC
Organism: Streptomyces sp. NPDC059895; assembly: GCF_042731035.1. NCBI lineage: Bacteria > Bacillati > Actinomycetota > Actinomycetes > Kitasatosporales > Streptomycetaceae > Streptomyces > Streptomyces sp. NPDC059895. The sequence goes on along the minus strand of NZ_JBHWKO010000024.1, from coordinate 25,527 downwards.
AACTGGACGCGGCCAGCCTCGCCGAGCTTCCGGCGGCGGCCCGGGAGGCCTACCAGTACGCGGTCTCCGACGGGACCCACGCGGCGTTCCTCCTCGGCTCGGTGGTGGCCGTGATCGCGCTGGTGGCGGCCTTCTTCGTCAAGGAGGTTCCGCTGCGGGGAGCCGGCCCGAAGCCGGAGGGGCCCGCGGACGGGGCCGCCGCGCCGAAGACGCCGGTGGCGGAGTCCGTCTGACCGACCGGCATGACGAGACCGGTGCCGCGCCGCCCGCGTCGACGGGCGGCGGGCAAGCCCGGTCTCACCGAAGGCCCCGGCGGGTGACCGCTTCAGGGGGCCTTTCCTGTCGCAGGAGCGGGGACCTGGACCGAGGCCGCCGGAGCCGGTGCACGTCCGAGCCGCCGCCCGGGTCGCCGATGTTTACCGGAGCTGCCCGGGGGTGCCGGATCGTCCTGGGGGAGTCGCCGGGCTTGCCGGATCGTCCCCGGGCGCTGGGGTCGCCGGGGTTGCCGGATCGGCCCGGGGCGTCGGGGGCGTCGGGGTCGCCGGGGTCGCCGGAACCGACGGAGTCGCCGGGCCGGTGAGGTTCGCGCGCGGGATCGCTACTGCTCGGACAGTGGTTACGGCTCGGACAGTGGTCCACTGCCCGAACGGTGGTCTACTGCCCGGACGGCGGCAGCATCGGGTAGCTCCCCGTGTTCGTCGGCGCGTGTTCCGGTAGCCACAGGACGGCGACGGCGCCGTCGGCGGGTATGTGCTCCGGCGCCCCGGCCGGCCGTACGTTGCGGAACGTGAGCCGGGCGCCCAGGACGCGGGCCTGGCCCGCGGCGATGGTCAGGCCGAGCCCGTGGCCGTGGCCGGCACGGTCGCTGCTGCCGGTACGGAAGCGGCTCGGGCCCTCGGCGAGCAGGCTCTCGGGGAAGCCGGGGCCGTGGTCGCGGACCCGGATCACCCGGCCCTCCACGGTGACCTGGACGGGCGGTCTGCCGTGCCGGCCGGCGTTGGCGAGCAGGTTGAACAGCACGCGCTCCAGACGCCGGGGATCGGTGGTGACCATCGACTCGTGCACCACACGGACCTCGACCGCGGGATCCTTGGCCGCGACGCGCCGGGTGACGAACTCGCCCAGCAGCACGTCCTGCAACTCCGCGCGCTCCGAGGCGCCGTCGAGGCGGGCCACCTCCAGTACGTCCTCGACGAGGGTGCGCATGGCCTGGGCCCGGTCCAGGACCAGCTCCGTGGGCCGGCCCGGCGGCAGCAGCTCGGCGGCGGTGAGCAGTCCTGTCACGGGTGTGCGCAGCTCGTGCGCGATGTCGGCGGTGACCCTGCGCTCGGCCTCCAGCCGCTGCTGGAGGGCGTCCGCCATGGCGTCGACCGCCCGCGCCAGGTCGTCGGTCTCGTCCCGGACGACTCCGCCGATGGCGTCCCGTACCCGGACGTCCGTCTCGCCCTTGGCGACCTGGTTGGCGGCGGCCGCCGCCTTGCGCAGCCGGCGGGACAGCTGCCCCCCGATGAGCACACCGAGCGCACTGCCGCCCAGGACGACCGCGATGGAGCCGATCACCAGGGCCTGGTCGAGGTCCTTGAGGATGTCCGTGCTGCGGTCGGTGAAACCGGTGTGGAGGGAGAGCACATGGCCGTCCTTGACCGGCACGGCCGCCCAGATGCTCGGCGCGCCGCCCGCGTGCTCGGAGACGAACGTCGCCCGTCGGCCCTCCTCGACCTTCTTCCGCAGCTCCGTCGGCAGACGGGGGTCGTCGATCTCGATGCTGGGGAAGTTGGCGCGTCCGGACACGCCGTAGTTGCGCTGGGCGATCTGGATGCGTTCGTCGGCGAGGTCGCGTGCGTTGTCCAGCATGGACACCCGGGCCGCGTTGTGGACCACCAGGCTGAGCGCGACCGCCACCAGCGCACCGACCAGCGCGATGGCCGCGCTCAGCTTCCACCGCAGGCCGGTGCACATGCCCGCGCGCTCCCCGCGGACCGGAACCAGGTGCCGCAACATCCCCCGCATACCCCCGTCCACACCCGTCCCGCTCAGGCTTTCAGTTTGTAGCCGAAGCCGCGGACCGTCTCGATGCGCTCCTGGCCGATCTTGGTCCGCAGCCGCTGCACATGGACGTCGACGACCCGGGTGTCGCCTCCCCACCCGTAGTCCCAGACGCGCTCCAGGAGCCTGTCCCGCGACAGGACCGTGCCCGGGGCGGAGGAGAACTCCAGCAGCAGACGCATCTCGGTGGGGGTGAGGGCCACCGGCCGTCCGGCCCGGCGCACCTCCATGCCCTCGGTGTCGACCTCCAGCTCGCCGAAGGTCAGCACCCCGCCCGCGGGAGAGTCGTCTGGCTCGGTGCGGTCGCCGCCGCCCGCGTGCCCGAAGCGGCGCAGGACGGCGCGGATGCGGGCGACCAGGACGGCTCCGTCGAACGGCTTGGTCACGTAGTCGTCGGCACCGGCCTCCAGACCGAGGACGACGTCGATGGAGTCGGCGCGCGCGGAGAGCATGATCACCGGCACGGTGGACTCGTCGCGGATGCGCCGGCACAGGCTCACGCCGTCCAGGCCGGGCACCATGACGTCCAACAGCGCGATGTCGGGGCGGTCGGCCCGGAACGCCTCCAGGCCGGACAGGCCGTCGGGCATCGCGGTGACCGCGAAGCCGTCCCGCTCCAGGGCGAGCTGGGTGGCCTCGCGGATGACATCGTCGTCCTCGACGAACAGGACGTGGGTCTGGTCTGCCATCCCGGTGCTCTCAGTCCTCGTGGGTGTCGGCCGTACTTCTGTCGGCATGTCGTTCACTGGTTCATCGGACCGGGCGGCCCGAACGGTTCACGCGACGGGAGATTTTTTTCCGCGTCCTCCGCCCGAGCGCCCCTCGCCCCGGCCGCCGCTCCGGCCGCCGCTCCGGCCGCCGCTTCCGCGGCCCCGGGCAGAACCCGCCCCTCCCGTCTCAGCCGGCCCGGGCTGATCCCCGCCCCTGCCCGTCTCAGCCTGCTTTCGGGGTCAGCCGGCCCTGCCCGTCTCGGCCTGCCCCACCCGGGCTCAGCCCCCGTCGGACTCCGTCGGGTCGTCCCCGCCGACGACGCCGCTGTAGTCGTTGTGCCAGCTGTACTCCTGGACGAAGCGGTCCGCGGTCCAGCGGTACGTGATCACGTTCTCGCCGGACGGACTGGAGACCGGGTCGCCCTTCTCGTACACCTGCTCGGTGACCACCAGGTCGCCGCGGTCTATCTCCGCGTACACCGGGGGCTCCTCGGCCTGGAACACGTTCTCATAGCGGCCGTCGGCCCTCCGGTACACGTACGAGCCGACACCGACGGCGTCGCCGCAGGTCAGTACGTTCACGACGATGTCGCGGCCGGAACCGCCGGTGAGATCGCCGTAGGACACGTCGACCGGGTACTCGTCGCCGGCGCACGGCTTCAGCCCGCGCTTGACCTCCGCCGAGACCGCGGGGTCCTCCTTGACGAGCCGGACCGCGTCCACCCGGTCGGAGGCGTCGGTGGAAGCGGCCGACGGGGAGGTCGTGGCGGCGCCGACGACCGCGTCGCCGCGAGCCGGCCCCTCGTCGCGGGCGCCGGTGCCGCCGGTGGCGCACGCGGAGACGACGAAGGCGAGGGCGGCGAGCACGCCCGCCGCCGTGGTCGCCGCCTGGACGGTGCCCCGGACCGGTGTCGTGGGCCGGGCCTCGGTCAGGCCGCCGCGCAACGCTCCCGCTCCTCACGCTCCAGCGCGCGTGCGTCGAGATCGCGGGCTTCCAGCTCCTCGCGGAGCCGGGCGAGCGCCCGGTGCAGCGTGCTCTTGACCGTTCCGGCCGACATGCCGAGGGCGGCGGCCGTCTCCTCCGTGGACATCTGCTCCCAGTGCCGTAGGACGACGACGCTGCGCTGCTTCGGAGCGAGCACCTTCAGCACGTCCATCAGCAGGGCGCGGTCCGCGTGCTGCTCGGTGGAGTCCTCCACGGAGGCGTCCGGCAACTGCTCGGTGGGCACCTCCTCCAGCCTCCGGGCCCGCCACCACTCCGTCCGCGTGTTGATCATGACTCGGCGCAGGTAGGCGTCGGCGAGCCGCTTGTCCGCGATGCCCTCCCAGCGGCCGTACGTCCGGACCAGCGCGGTCTGGAGCAGGTCCTGTGCCTCGACCGGGTCCGGTACCAGCCGACGGGCGCTGCGCAGCAGCGCGTCCTGCCGGGTGCGGACGTACTCCTCGAACTCGAGCACCTCGCCCTGCGCCATGATCAACCGCCTCCGTGTCCCCGTGCCGGTCGGCCGACGCCGCCGGTTTCCCGCTTCTGGTCTGTGGTCCGCGTGCCGTTGCCGGGCACGCGAACGACGCTACGGAGGTGTTGTCACGGCACTGTCCGAGGCAGCCTGCGGCCACCCCTCGGCTGTCCGTCGGTTGTGTAACGGAAGTAGGGCGAGGGTAAAGACGCGAACCGTATGGTGCGGTTATGGGGTGATGTGTCGGGCGGGTGGGTGGGGAGAGGCGTGACGAACGGCCGGTTGCGGGCCGAGGAAGAGGCCGCCGTCTGTGACGTGACCGTGTGTCAGGTCAGCGGGAGGCGGTAGAGACCGCCGGGCAGCGGCTCCACCAGACCGTCCGCGACGAGCCCGTCCAGGGCACGCGCGCGTTGCACCGGCTCGTGCCAGACCCGGTCGAGGGCGGACTGCGGCACGGGCGCGTGCGCGTCGCGCAGCACGGCGAGCAGCTTGCCCCGCACCTGCCGGTCCGTCCCGGCGTACGTCTGCCCCCGGCGGGGCGGACCGTCGTGCTCCGGCTTGCCCGCGAGCCGCCAGGCGCACTGTGCGGCGATCGGGCAGCGGTGGCAGGTCTCGTTCTTCGCCGTGCACACGAGCGCCCCGAGTTCCATGGACGCGGCGGCCCAGCGGGCGGCGGTCCTCTCGTCCTCGGGGAGCAGGGCGCGCGCCAGCCTGCGTTCGGCGGCCGTCGTGGCGTTCGGCGGGTACTGCGCGCCGGTCACCGCGCGTGCGAAGACCCGGCGCACGTTGGTGTCCAGGACGGCGTGCCGCTGGCCGTACGCGAAGGAGGCGACGGCGGCGGCCGTGTACTCGCCGATGCCGGGGAGCGCCAGCAGTTGCGCGTGGTCCGACGGTACGTCGCCGCCGTGCCGTTCCGTTATGGCCGCCGCGGCGCCGTGCAGGCGCAGGGCGCGGCGGGGATAGCCGAGCCGGCCCCACGCGCGGACGGCCTCGCCGGGCGCCTCCGCGGCCAGGTCGGCGGGGCGCGGCCAGCGCGCCAGCCACTGCTCGTAGACCGGCAGGACACGGCTGACCGGCGTCTGCTGGAGCATGAACTCGCTGACCATCACGCCCCAGGCGCCGGCCTCCGGGCGCCGCCAGGGCAGGTCGCGGGCGTTGTCGTCGAACCAGTCGATCACGGGGGAGTGCAGGTGCGTGCCGGAGACCTTCCCGGCGGCGGTACCGGAGACCTTCCCGGCGGCGGTACCGGCGAGCGTTCCGGTGGTCGGTGCGGTGGTCGTCCCGGTGAACGGTGCGGTGGTCGTCCCGGCGGTGGGTGCGGTGGTCGTCCCGGCGGTGGGGGCGGAGGGCGACTGCTCTCCGGAAGGGGGTCCGGGGACGGCGTCGGCGTCGGTGGGGCTGCTGTGCGGGGGCTTCGTGGGCGCAGTCATGGCCTTTCGATCCTGCCATGCGCACCGGGGCACGCGCGCGTACCGCCACCCGGCGGCGTGGGCGCGGAGCGTCCACGGACATGCGGCGGCATGGGCGCGGAGCGGCTCGCCGACGGTCGGCCGATAGCCATGGCCAAAGCTGCAAGGCATGCGAATGCGAAACATCGTCGACGTCACCGAGCGTGGACGTTCCGTCGTGAGCCGTCACGCGTGGTGACCGGCCGTACGGGCGAGAGGCGCAAGTCGGGGGCGGGGCCGCCCTGTCCGGGATGATGATCCGGAAAAGTTGTGGTCGTGGCGGCGGGTGGGGCCAGCGAACGCGATGATCTCTCGTACAGTTTGCGCCGTGGGATCTCTGCGCAATCCGGTCGGGCCGCTTCCCTCCTCCATCTACTGGCGACGGAGGGCTGTACTGCTGTCCGTGGCAGCCCTGTTGGCGCTGCTGATCGCATGGATCGTCACCTCGGGCGGGGGTGGCGGCGACAACGGCGCAGACGGGGGCAACGGCAAGAATCCGGCGTCCTCCATCACGCCGGGGCCGTCGGGATCGGGGCCGGCGATCAGTCAGAACCCCGGCGGGCGCGACGAGTCGGGCGACGAGGGCTCCGGTGGGTCGGGCGGCTCCGGCAGCTCCAGTGACACTGGTGGGTCCGGTGGGTCCGGTGGGGCCGGTTCGGACGCGGGATCGGGCGGCGGCTCCGGATCGGGAGGTTCCGGCACGAGTGGCGGAGCGGGCTCGGCGGGCTCCGGCGGTTCCGGCAGCGGCTCCGTCGGAACGGGTTCGTCCGCGGCGCTGCCGGCCGGGACCACTCTGCCCGACTGCACCGCCAGCGTGGTCACGTTGAGCCTGCGCAGCGTCCGCAACACGTACTCGCCCGATCAGACGCCCACGTTCCAACTGACGGCGAAGAACTCCTCGGACAACGACTGCAAGGTCGATCTCGGGTCGGAGAACGCGGTGTTGACGATCACTCAGGCGACCGCCGAGGACGACTACTGGTCGTCCGCCGACTGCCCCGCGGTCTCCGGAAGCGTGCTGTACCGCGTGCCGGCGGGCGGCACCTTCACCTACACCCTGAAGTGGGACCGCAAGCCCAGTGCCGCGGAGTGCGCGACGCCTCCGGCCGGGGTGGCGGGAGCCGGGACGTATCTGGTGGAGGCGAAGGCTCCGGGCTTCGCGAAGGCGCAGACGTCGTTCGTGCTGGAGGCCGACTGAGGCGGGGGCGGCGCGTCGGGCCGTGTCCGGAGCCCCGGATACGCCGCCGGCTCACCCGCCGACCGGGCGTGCCGCTCCGCCGGTAGGACGTACCGCTCGGGCCGTCGGACGTACCGCTCCGTCGTCAGACGTACCGCTCCAGGATCGAGGACTCCGCCAGTCGTGAGAGTCCCTCGCGGACGCTGCGTGCCCGCGCCTCGCCCACGCCGTCGACCGTCTGGAGGTCGTCGACGCTGGCGGCGAGGAGCTTCTGGAGGCCGCCGAAGTGCTCCACCAGGCGGTCGATGATCGCTCCGGGGAGCCGCGGGACCTTGGCCAGGAGGCGGAAGCCGCGCGGCGAGACGGCCGAGTCGAGGGCCTCGGGCGAGCCGGTGTAACCCAACGCGCGTGCCACCGTGGAGAGTTCCAGGAGCTCGGCGTGGGACAGGGCGTCCAGTTCGTGCAGCGCCTCGTCGACCGTGCGGGAGCGCTTGGCCGTGGGCTCGGGGACGTAGTCCCGGACCACCAGTTCCCGCTCGGGTTCCACGCCGGCGATCAGCTCGTCGAGCTGGAGGGCGAGGAGACGGCCGTCCGTACCCAGTTCGACCACGTACTCGGCGATTTCGGTGGCGATGCGGCGCACCATCTCCAGACGCTGGGCCACCGCGGAGACGTCCCGGACCGTCACCAGGTCCTCGATCTCCAGTGCCGACAGCGTTCCCGCGACCTCGTCGAGGCGGAGTTTGTAACGCTCCAGGGTGGCGAGGGCCTGGTTGGCGCGGGACAGGATCGCCGCCGAGTCCTCCAGGACGCGGCGCTGGCCGTCGACGTACAGCGCGATCAGCCGCATCGACTGGGAGACCGAGACGACCGGGAAGCCGACCTGTTTGCTGACGCGGTCCGCGGTGCGGTGGCGGGTGCCCGTCTCCTCCGTCGGGATCGTGGGGTCCGGCACCAGCTGGACACCGGCCCGGAGGATCTTGGACAGGTCGGAGGAGAGCACGATGCCGCCGTCGAGCTTGCACAGCTCGCGCAGGCGGGTGGCGGTGAACTCGACGTCCAGGACGAAGCCGCCCGTGCACATCGGCTCGACCGTCTTGTCCGAGCCCAGCACGATGAGCCCTCCGGTGTTGCCGCGGAGAACCCGCTCGAGGCCGTCACGCAGAGCCGTGCCGGGGGCCACCGCGCTCAGCGCGGCGCGCATCAGGCCGTCGGCACCGGAACTCCCACCGGACTTTCCGGGAGCTGCCGCCCGGTCGTTGGCTGCCACTGCACTCCTCCGGTCGCGGGGTCTGGGACGCTCCCGTTTCGCGCACTCGGTTCGTACGGACGGGCGAGACCAGGGCAAAGTCTACCGGCGGTCCTCCTCGTCCCGTGGGGCGTCTCGGCGACGGGAGCGCGGCAGGACCCGCAGGGCGTCCCCCATGTCCGCGACTTCCAGCACCTTCATCCCGGAAGGGATCTTGCCGGCATCGCCCGGCACTAGGGCGTGCGTGAAGCCCAGACGGTGGGCCTCCGCCAGCCGGCGCTGGACGCCCGTGACCCGTCTGACCTCGCCCGCGAGGCCGACTTCGCCGATCGCGACGAGGTTCTTGGGCAGCGGGGTGTCACTCGCCGCGGAGGCCAGCGCGAGGGCGATCGCCAGGTCCGCCGCGGGCTCCGAGAGCTTCACTCCGCCGACCGTCGCGGAGTAGATGTCCCGCTTTCCGAGCGCGCTGATCCTGCCGCGCTGCTCCAGGACCGCGAGCATCATCGAGACACGGGACGTCTCCAGGCCGGACGTCGTCCGGCGGGGGGAGGGGATCTGCGAGTCGACCGTGAGTGCCTGCACCTCGGCGACCAGGGGACGGCGGCCCTCCAGGGTGACCGTCAGGCAGGTGCCGGGGACCGGTTCGTCACGACGGGTCAGGAAGAGTCCGCTGGGGTCCGCCAGGCCCGTGATGCCCTCGTCATGGAGTTCGAAGCAGCCGACCTCGTCGGTGGCGCCGTAGCGGTTCTTGACGCCCCGCACGAGGCGCAGGCGCGCGTGCCGGTCGCCCTCGAAGTGCAGGACGACGTCCACCAGGTGTTCCAGCAGGCGTGGGCCGGCGATCGCGCCGTCCTTGGTGACGTGGCCCACGAGCAGCGTGGACATGCCGCGGTCCTTGGAGGCGCGGATGAGGGCGCCCGCCACCTCGCGGACCTGGGCCATGCCCCCGGGCGCTCCGTCGATCTCGGGGGAGGCCACCGTCTGCACCGAGTCGAGGATCAGCAGCGACGGCTTCACGGCGTCCAAGTGACCGAGGACAGCCGCCAGGTCCGTCTCGGCGGCCAGGTACAGGTGGTCGTCGATGGCGCCGATGCGGTCGGCGCGCAGGCGGACCTGGCTCGCGGACTCCTCGCCCGTCACGTAGAGCGTGCGGTGCTCGTCGCTCGCCGACTTGGCGGCCACGTCGAGCAGGAGCGTGGACTTGCCGACGCCCGGCTCGCCGGCGAGGAGGACGACCGCGCCGGGGACCAGCCCCCCGCCGAGGACGCGGTCCAGCTCGGGCACGCCGGTGGGGCGCGCGGTGGCCTGACGGCCGTCGACCTGGCCGATGGGCAGGGCGGAGGTGGTGACGCGCCCCGGCGTCGTCGTACGGACGGCGGGCGTGCCGTACTCCTCGACCGTGCCCCATGCCTGGCATTCGGGGCAGCGGCCGAGCCACTTGGCCGTCTGCCAGCCGCATTCGGTGCAGCGGTAGGACGGGCGGTCCTTGGTGGTCTTCGTACGGGCAGCCATGGAGGAAACCGTAACCGCCGGGACTGACAACCGGCCGGGCGCGCGGAGGAGCGGCACCGGATCGAGGCGGGATCGAGGCGGGATCGAGGCGGGATCGAGGCGGGATCGAGGCGGGATGGATGCGGGTCGAGGCGGGGGCGAGGCGGGGGGCGAGGCGGGACGGAGGCGGGATCGAGGCGGCATGAAGGTGGCATGGAGATGGCATGGAGGCGGGATCGACCCGCAGCGCCGGCCCCGCGAGCCCGCCGCCGTCCCCGTATGAGGGATCGTTTCACCCATACGGATTAAAAGGACTCCAGGGGGCAGAAGAGGTCGTTCCGTGCCGCCTACGGTCGCACGGGTGATGAGCAGCAGTCCGGAAATTCCGACCCGCACGATCGGCGCACACCGGGCGAACAGGGAGGCGCGCGACCGCGCCGCGGCGCGCACGGTGGCACAGCGGTCACCCGCGCGTTACGAGCCGTACTTGGACGGCCTGTTCACCTACTGCCTGTCCGTCCTGTGCGACCACGACACGGCCACCGCGGCCCTCGCGGACGCCCTCGCGCTCGCCGAGCGGCGGGGGCAGCGCGTCCCGGAGGCCGCCGGGGACCGCAGGGCGTGGCTGTACGCGCTGGCCCGCTGGGCGTGTCTGCGCAAGCTGGCCGAGACCAAGCGGAAACGTCAGGGCACGCACGCGGCGGGGCGCCACGGCGTCTCCCGGGACGCCGACGCCGGTTCCGCCGGCGAGCCGGTCCCCGGCGAGGTGCGGGAGCGGCGGCGGCGCGAACTCGCCCAGCTGGCCTGGCCGGAGGCGGCCGGCACCACCCCGGAGCAGCGTGAGGCCCTCGAACTCGCCGTCCGCCACCAGCTCGCCGCCCACGAGGTCGCCGCCGTCCTCGGCATGGACCTCGCCGGGGCCCGCGAACTGCTCGCCTCCGCCGCCTGCGAGGTCGAACGCACCCGCGCGGCCCTGGCCGTCGTCGAGACCGGCGGCTGCCCCGGTGTGGCCCACCTCACCGGCGACCACCAGCTCGTGCTCAGTGCCGCCCTGCGCCGCGAACTCGTCCGGCACGTCGACGACTGCCCGCACTGCCGCCGGGGCGCCGGGCGCGCGGACTCCGGCCGGTGGCCCGGTGTCGGAGTCACCCCCGCCGAGCTGCCCGTCCTGGAGGCGCCCCGCGCGGAGCTGCACCTCGCCCTGGCGCACCGCCCACGCGCGCGGGGCACCGAGGCACCCCGCTTCGACCGGCGGGGTTTCCCCATGGACCCCAAGGACCGCGCCGCCCGCCGCGACCGCCTCCGCGCGCGTGCCGTCACCACGACCGTCGTCGCCACCGTCGTCGCCGCGCCCGTGCTCGCCCTGTGGGCGGCCTACCGGGGCACCCCGACCAGCGAGGGCACCGCCGGCCACGCGGCCACGGCCGGCGAGGCGCACGGCTCCGACGCTCTCGACGGCGGGACGGCGGGCGGCTACCAGAACGCCGGCAACGCCAGCACCCGGCCCCGCTCCGGCTTCGCCAAAGGCGACGAGCCCGACGTCTCGGTGGAGGTCATCAGCGTCACCGGAGCCGGCGGGAAGGGCGCGAGCAGCCTCACGGTGGCCGCGAGCAACAGCGGCGACACCACGCTGATCACCCTCACCGCCTCCGCCGAGGCGGGCGGGCCCGTCCGCTGGTCGGCGACCACCGGAGCGCCCTGGCTCTACCTGAGCCGCTCCTCCGGCACGCTGGAGCCCGGCGGGACGGTGACGGTCAAGGTGTACGTCGACCATCTGCGCGAGCCGTCCGGTCACTGGGACGCGCGCGTGGCGATCGCCCCGGCGGGCGCCGTCGTCTCCATCGAGGGCAACGGCATCGCACCCGTCCCCGCCGACCCGGGACCCGGTCCCGCCCCCGGCACCCCCGGCGACCCGCCCGCCCCGCCCGACCCGGGCCCGGATCCGGACCTGGAACCGACCCCCACGGACCCTGCATCCCCCGACCCCGACCCCGCCCCGAGCGAGCCGCCGTCCTCGCCCGGTCCGCAGCCCACCCCCGGCGAACCGTCGCCGTCCGGCCCGGGGATCCCGGCGCCGCAGCCGGGCGACGGCGGTGACCCCAGCCCCGCCGCGCCGTGACCGTCCGGGCCCGGCCCGGGGATCCCGGCGCCGCAGCCGGGCGACGGCGGTGACCCCAGCCCCGCCGCGCCGTGACCGTCCGGGCCCGGCCCGGCGGCGGCACGCCGCGTACGGCGGCGGCCCGGGGCGTCAGCCCGCCCGGCCGCAGGATCCACCGGACCAGGGGGGTTCGCGGGACCCGTGGGATCCACCGGACCAGGGGAGTTCACGGGACTCACGCGACTTACGCGACTCACGCGACTCACGCGACTCACGCGACTCACGCGACTCACGCGACTTACGGAACTCAGGGACTCACGCGACTCACGGGACTCACGCGACTCACGGAACTAAGGGAGCGACTCAGGGACCCACCGGACCCACGGGATCCGCCGGATGCGGTGCCAGCAGCGGGAGCCGGGCGGCGAGCCGTTCCTCGCACAGCTCGACCAGCCGGTCGTATCCGGCCTTGCCCATCAGCTCGGTCAGTTCCGCCCGGTAGGAGACGTACACCGGCTCGCCCGCGCCGTGCGCCGAGGTCGCCGACGTGCACCACCAGTGCAGGTCGTGGCCGCCCGGACCCCAGCCGCGGCGGTCGTACTCGCCGATCGACACCTGGAGCACGCGCGTGTCGTCGGGCCGGTCGATCCAGTCGTACGTACGCCGGATCGGAAGCTGCCAGCAGACGTCCGGCTTGGTCTCCAGCGGCTCGCGGCCCTCCCTGAGCGCCAGGATGTGCAGCGAGCAGCCGGCGCCGCCCGGGAAGCCGGAACGGTTCTGGAAGATGCACGAGCCGTTGAACGGGCGGGTCTGGCGGGAGCCCTCCTCGTCCTCGGCGACCCAGCCGTCCCGGGTGCCCTCAGCGTGGTGCTGCCAGATGTCGGGAGTGAGCCGCGCCACGTGCTCGGCGACCCGCTTCTCGTCGTCCTCGTCGGAGAAGTGGGCGCCCAGCGTGCAGCAGCCGTCGTCCGCGCGGCCCGCCTGGATGCCCTGGCAGCCGCTGCCGAAGATGCAGTTCCAGCGAGAGGTCAGCCATGTCAGATCGCAGCGGAAGATCTGCTCGTCGTCCGCCGGATCGGGAAACTCCACCCACGCGCGCGCGAAGTCGAGGCCCTTCTCGTCCGGGACCGGAGCCGTCCCCTCTCCCGCGACCGGAGCCGTCCGCGACGGCTTCGACGGCTTCGACGGCTTCGATGACTTCGGCCGCGAAGAACCCTTGGAGGAACCCGAGGAACCCGTGGTGGATTCGGCCGTCTTGGCGGTCTTGTCGGCCTTTTCGTCCTTCGCCTTTTTCGTCTTTGGCACGCGTCCAGGGTAAGTCGCCCCCGTCCGCTCACGGCACCGTCTCAGGATGCGCACCGGGCACGGAGGGCGCGATCGCTGGCAGTAGCGTTCCCTACATGAGACTCGGTGTCCTCGACGTGGGATCGAACACGGTGCATCTGCTGGTGGTGGACGCGCACCCCGGCGCGTGCCCGCTGCCCGCCCACTCGCACAAGGCGGAGTTGCGTCTCGCCCAACTCCTCGACGAGAGCGGGGCGATCGGCCCCGAGGGCGTCGAAAGGCTGATCGCTGTCATCCGGGAGGCCCTCCAGGCCGCCGAGGACAAGGGCGCCGAGGACGTACTGCCGTTCGCGACCTCCGCGGTGCGGGAGGCCACCAACGCCGACGAGGTCCTCGCGCGCGTGCAGGCCGAGACCGGCGTCGAGCTGCGGGTCCTCACCGGTGCGGAGGAGGCCCGGCTCACCTTCCTCGCGGCCCGCCGCTGGTTCGGCTGGTCGGCCGGCAAGCTGCTGGTCCTCGACATCGGCGGCGGCTCGCTGGAGATCGCCTACGGCATCGACGAGGAGCCCGACGCTGCCGTCTCCCTCCCGCTCGGCGCGGGCCGGCTCACCGCCGGCTGGCTGCCCGGGGACCCGCCCGACCCCGAGAACATACGGGCGCTGCGCCGGCACGCGCGTGCGGAGATAGCCCGCACCGTGGGGGAGTTCAGCCGCTTCGGCGCCCCCGACCACGTCGTCGCCACGTCGAAGACCTTCAAGCAGCTCGCCCGCCTCGCCGGCGCCGCCCGCTCCGCCGAGGGCGTGTACGTCCAGCGCGAGCTCAAGAGGGAGTCCCTGGAGGCCTGGGTGCCGCGCCTGGCCGGCATGACCGCCGCCCAGCGCGCGGAACTTCCCGGCGTCTCCGACGGCCGCGCCCACCAGCTCCTCGCCGGCGCCCTGGTCGCCGAGGGGGCGATGGACCTGTTCGGCGTGGAGACGCTGGAGATCTGCCCCTGGGCGCTGCGGGAGGGCGTGATCCTGCGGCGGCTGGACCACATGCCCACGGAGTGAGCGGGAGTGGCGGAGCAGACGGAGCGGCAGACGTGAAGTACGCCACCCCCCGCCCGCGCGCCGCCCCCGCGAACTGCCCCCGCTCACCCCGCTCCGTCCCAGGCCATCCGCGTGGCCGGTTCCCCCGCCCCCGCCCGGCCGGCACGGTGGCTCGCTCCCCGGCGTGAGGCGGGGGACCGTACGCTGTCCCTCGTGGCAGAACCAGTGGTGCGCATCCCGGATGCGAAGGTCGCGCTGTCGACGGCCTCGGTCTATCCGGAGTCGACGGCGACGGCCTTCGAGATCGCCGCGCGCCTCGGGTACGACGGGGTCGAGGTCATGGTGTGGAACGACCCGGTCAGCCAGGACATCGACGCGCTGCGCCGGCTCAGCGACTACCACCGGGTCCCGATCCTCGCCGTTCACGCCCCCTGTCTGCTCATCACGCAGCGGGTGTGGTCGACCGACCCGTGGGTGAAGTTGCAGCGGGCGCGCGCGGCGGCCGAGAAGCTGGGGGCGACCACCGTCGTCGTCCACCCGCCCTTCCGCTGGCAGCGGCAGTACGCGCGCGACTTCGTCCAGGGCATCTGGCGGATGGCGGACGAGACGGACGTACGGTTCGCCGTCGAGAACATGTACCCCTGGCGCTACCGGGACCGCGAGATGCTCGCGTACGCGCCGGACTGGGACGTGACGAAGGACGACTACCGCCACTTCACGATCGATCTCAGCCACGCCTCGACGGCCCGCACGGACGCGATGCACATGATCGACCGCATGGGCGACCGCCTCGGGCACGTCCACCTCGCCGACGGCAACGGCTCCGCCAAGGACGAGCACCTCGTCCCCGGGCGCGGCTCGCAGCCCTGCGCCGAACTGCTGGAGCGCCTCGGGTCGAGCGGCTTCGACGGGCACGTCGTCATCGAGGTCAACACCCGGCGCGCGATGTCCGCCGCCGAACGCGAGGCCGACCTGGCCGAGGCCCTCGCCTTCACCCGCCTGCACCTGGCCTCGGCCGCGAACGCTCGGCACCCGTAACGGGGTCCCCCACCGGTAACGAGGCTCTCACTGGCATCGGGCCCCACCGGTGACGAGGCACTCACCGGTATCGGGCCCCACCGGTAGGCCCTCACCGGTGTCGGGGCCCACCGGTGAGCGGCGCGACGGCCGCCACCGTCAGAAGCGTCACCCGCGACGACGCCGCCACCACCCACCGGAACGAGACACGCATCCCGCATTTCGGACACCGTGTCCCGCCCCGTGGATGACCGGCGTACGCTCGATAACAGCCATATCTGTCTGAAGGAGCGAGCGACGATGCCCCAGCTGAGGTCCCGCACAGTCACCCACGGCCGCAACATGGCGGGCGCCCGCGCCCTTATGCGCGCCTCCGGTGTACCCGGTGCGGACATCGGCCGAAAGCCGATCATCGCGGTCGCCAACAGTTTCACGGAGTTCGTGCCGGGCCACACGCACCTCCAGCCGGTCGGCCGGATCGTCAGCGAGGCGATCAGGGAGGCCGGCGGCATCCCGCGCGAGTTCAACACGATCGCCGTCGACGACGGCATCGCGATGGGCCACGGCGGCATGCTGTACTCGCTGCCGTCCCGCGACCTGATCGCGGACAGCGTGGAGTACATGGTCGAGGCCCACTGCGCCGACGCCCTGGTCTGCATCTCCAACTGCGACAAGATCACCCCGGGCATGCTGAACGCCGCCCTGCGGCTCAACATCCCCACGGTCTTCGTCTCCGGCGGCCCGATGGAGTCCGGCCGCGCCACCCTCGTCGACGGCACGGTCCGCACGCTCGACCTGGTCGACGCGATCTCCGACGCGGTGAACGACAAGATCTCGGACGAGGACATCCTCCGTATCGAGGAGAACGCCTGCCCGACCTGCGGCAGCTGTTCCGGCATGTTCACCGCCAACTCGATGAACTGCCTGACCGAGGCCATCGGCCTCTCCCTCCCCGGCAACGGCTCGGTCCTGGCCACCCACACCGCGCGGAAACAGCTGTACGTCGATGCCGCGCGCACGGTCATGGACATCACGCGCCGCTACTACGACGAGGACGACGACACGGTCCTGCCGCGCAACGTCGCCACCTTCGCCGCCTTCGAGAACGCGATGGCCCTGGACATCGCCATGGGCGGTTCGACCAACACGATCCTGCACCTGCTGGCGGCGGCCCAGGAGGCGGACGTCCCCTTCGGCCTGCACGAGATCGACGCGGTCTCCCGCCGGGTCCCCTGCCTGGCCAAGGTCGCCCCGAACGTCGCCAAGGACCGCACGTACTACATGGAGGACGTGCACCGCGCCGGCGGCATCCCCGCCCTCCTCGGCGAGCTGCACCGCGCGGGCCTGCTCAACGAGGACGTGCACTCCGTGCACAGCCCGTCCCTGGCGGACTGGCTGAAGACCTGGGACGTCCGCGGCGGCTCCCCGTCCGCCGAGGCGGTCGAGCTGTGGCACGCGGCGCCCGGCTGCGTCCGCTCCGCCGAGGCCTTCTCCCAGTCCGAGCGCTGGGAGGCCCTCGACGTGGACGCCGAGGGCGGCTGCATCCGCTCCGCCGAGCACGCGTACTCCAAGGACGGCGGTCTGGCGGTCCTCAGGGGCAACCTCGCCGTCGACGGCTGCGTGGTGAAGACGGCCGGCGTCGACGAGTCGATCTGGACGTTCGAGGGCCCGGCCGTCGTCTGCGAGTCGCAGGAGGAGGCCGTCCAGAAGATCCTCACCCAGCAGGTCAAGGAGGGTGACGTCGTCGTCATCCGCTACGAGGGTCCCCGGGGCGGCCCCGGTATGCAGGAGATGCTGTACCCGACCTCGTACCTGAAGGGCCGCGGTCTGGGCAAGGCCTGCGCGCTGGTCACCGACGGCCGCTTCTCCGGCGGCACCTCGGGCCTGTCCATCGGCCACGCCTCGCCCGAGGCGGCCGGCGGCGGCACGATCGCCCTCGTCGAGGACGGCGACCGCATCCGCATCGACATCCCGAACCGCACGATCGAGCTGCTCGTCGACGACGCGGAACTCACGCGCCGCGACCAGGCGTTGAACGGCGTGTACGCCCCGAAGAACCGCGAGCGCAAGGTCTCCGCCGCCCTGCGCGCCTACGCGGCGATGGCCACGAGCGCCGACAAGGGCGCGGTGCGGGACGTGTCGAAGCTGGGCTGACGACGCCGGCGCCGACTGCGCTGCGCCGGCTGCGACTACCGGTGGGGCCGCTCCTCGGGGCGGCCCCACCGTCGTGCCCGGGGTCGTGCGTGTGCCCGGGGCCGTGCACGTGCCCGGGCCGTACCGTGCCCGTACCGATGCCCGGGGCCGTGCCCTGCGGTGCCGATGCCGGGGCCGCGCCCTGCGGTGTCGGTGCCTGTGCTGGGGCCGGGGCCGGGGTCGTGCGCGCGTGCCCCGAGCCGTCGGGATTCACCAGGCCGCCGGGTCCGTCCCGTCCACGGCGAAGACGGTGCCGTCGGGCGCGGCGGCGTAGACACGGCCGTCGGCCACCTCCGGCGCGGGCAGGGCGGTCACCACCTCACCCGAGTTCTCCCCGAGCCGCAGCGGTGTCTGCCCGATGAGCCTGCCCGCGTCGGCGTCCACGGCGAGGAGACGGCCGTCGGGCGCGCTGAAGTACACGTGCTCGTCGTCGGCCGCCGGCACCGACCCCCGGCTCACCGCCGTCTGGAGCGACCACAGCCGCTCCCCCTTCGCCATGTCGACGGCCACCAGCGAACCGTCGAACGTCAGCAGGTAGACGCGGTCGCCGTGCACGGCCGCGCTCGCCTGCTGGAGCTCGACGCTCAGCGCCACCCGCCGCGACTCCCCGGTTGCGGGAGAGAAGCGGACCACGGCGTCCACCCTGCCGTACTCCCCACCGCCGGACAGCAGGACGAGGCCGTCCCCGTCGGTGCCCGCCAGGGTCAGCGTGCCGTCGAACCGCTCGTCCCAGCGCACGTCCCCGGTGGCCGGGTCCACCGCCGTGACCAGGGTGCTCCCGTCGTCGGACGTGCTCGTCACGTACGCCAGCGGGTCACCCGTGAACGACGCGAAGTACGCCTCGCCGGCCCCCGGGACGCTCCGCTGCCACTTGGTCCGCCCCGACGCGGCGTCCACGCCGGTCACCGTGCCGTCGGCCGCGGTCAGCAGCAGGGTCCCGCCCGCGTACCGGATGCCCTTGTACGCCGACACGTCCCGCTCCCAGCGCGTCTCGCCCGACGACGGGTCGAGCGCCTCCAGGCGCTTGCCCGAGTCGGTGAGCACCTGCGCCAGCCCGCCCGCGAGCACCGGTGCCTCACCGCTCCCGTCCCCGGCGGAGAGGGAGTGCCGCCACAGCACCCGCCCGCGCGCCGTGTCGAGCGCGGACACCTGCCCCGGCTGGACGCAGATCAGCCGCTGCGCGTCGTGCGCGCACCGGGGCATGCCGGCCGTCGTACCGTCGGTGACCGGTTGCGCCGCCCACGGAGTGAACGTTTCCGTGCCCGAGGACGCCCGTGCCCCGCCCGCGCTCCGGCCGTCGCTGTCCGCAGGGTCGCCGAGCAGCAGCACGGAGCCGAGGCCGGCACCCGCGACGAGGACCAGCGCGCCGAGAACGAGCCCGACCCGTCCACGCCGTCGACCCCACGCACCGGCACCCGCACCCGCACCCGCACTCGCAGCCGCAGCCGCCGACGACACCCCCGCATCCCCCGCATCCCCCGCATCCCCTGCATCCCCCGGGTCCGCCGTGACCCCCGCATCCCCCGCATCCCCCGGGTCTCCTGGGTCCGCCGGGCGCTCCGCGTCCCCCGGGACCCCCGCACCGCCCACGCCCTCCGGGCGCGCGGGCCCGGGCGCGTCCGGACCGGACAGGCCCGAGGCCGGCACGTCGGGCCCCGGCGCGTCCGAAGCCCACGCGCCCGGCCCCGGCGCGTCCGAAGCCCACGCGCCCGGCCCCGGCGCGTCCGAAGCCCACGCGCCCGGCCCCGGCGCCGCCGGCCCCGTCGCCTCCGAGGCCCGTTGCGCCGGTATGAACGCCTGCGTGTCGTACGAGGCCGCCACCGCACGCAGCTCCCGCATCAACTCGTCCGGCGTCGGCCGTTCCTCGGGCTCCTTGGCGAGACAGCGCCGCACCAGCGGCGCGAGGCTCTCCGGTACGCCCGTGAGATCCGGCTCGTCGTGCACGACCTGGTAGGCGACGACGTACGGGCTGTCGGAGTCGAACGGCCCCCGCCCGGTCGCCGCGTGCACCAGCACCGACCCGAGCGCGAAGATGTCGGCGGCCGGCCCGACCTCCCGCGGCCGCCGGAACTGCTCCGGCGCCATGAACGGCGGTGTGCCGATCAACTTGCCGGTCTCGGTGCGCAGTTCACTGTCCTTGGGCCGCGAGATGCCGAAGTCGATGACCTTCGGCCCGTCCTCCGCGAGCAGCACGTTGCTGGGTTTGAGATCCCGGTGCACGACCCCGACCCGGTGGATGTCGCGCAGCGCCTCCGCGAGCCCGGCCGTCAGCCGCCGCAACTCGCCCGTCCCCATCGGCCCGTTCCGCTTCACATGGTCCGAAAGCGTCGATCCCGGGATGAACAGTGTGGCCATCCACGGCCGTTCGGCCTCCGGGTCGGCGTCGACGACGGGTGCGGTGAAGGCGCCGCTGACCCGTCGCGCGGCCGCCACCTCCTGCCGGAAACGTCCCCTGAACTCGGGGTCCCTGGCGAACTCGGCGTGCACGACCTTCACGGCGAGCTTCATGCCCGAGGTGCTGCGGGCCAGGTGGACCACGCCCATGCCGCCGGATCCCAGACGGGACTCGAGACGGTAGTGGCCGGCGTACTCCGGAAGTTCCGCTTCCGCGCCCGCCCCGGTGTTGCGCTGTGGCGTCATGGACCACCCCCGTGCTGCTTCGGCCGCGCGCGCGACGCACGGAGCCTAGTCGATGACTCGTACGGGACCGAGGCGACTTGCTAGCCTCCCCGTGCGAGTTGCGTACATGTGTTTCATGCCGTGATTCAGGGGAATCAACGTGTCCCCATGGCAGCCATGGGGTTCAACGGGGGAGGTCTTGCATGTCTGTCGAGCACGTGGAAGAGGTCGAGAGCGGTGACGAGGCGGAAGCCGTCGTCGCGACGGCCCTGACGTACTACCCGATCGCGCCCGGCGTCCGCCTGAACGTCCGCAGCGGACCCGGCACCAGCTATCCCGTCGTGAAGGTCCTGCCCGAGGGCACGAAGGTGCCGATCTTCTGCCAGACCCCGGGCACCACCGTGAGCGGCCCGTACGGCACCACCAACATCTGGGACAACATCGCCGACAGCCAGTTCGTCTCGGACGCGTACGTGAAGACGGGCAGCGACGGCTACATCGCGGCGCGCTGCGCCTGACCCACCCCCCGGGGAGCCCGCCCCCGTCCGGCGCCATAATCGTCCCGTGAGCGACGAAAACGGCACCTCGGACACTCCGGCGGGTTCCCCGGGCCCGGGCACTCCCAGCGGCCCGCGCCCCGAGCCGCTGCGCTTCTTCGGGACCACCTGGGTCGAGCACGACCACGGCTACCGCGCCCGCCGGGCCGCCGTGGCCGCCGGCTCCCTCCTCGCCGCCGCCGTCTCCTGCCTCGTCCTCCGCTTCGCCTACGAGGGCCTCGCCCTCGCCGCCATCGGCGGCTTCGTGACCCTGCTCGTCGTCGCCATGTTCGCGATCTGCACCGCCCTCGCCTTCCGCCACACCTGGAGCGGCTTCACCGAGCGCGCCGACCCGGACCGCCAGGCCTCCCTGCGCGGCCTGCTGGCCATCGGCTTCGTCGGCTCCCTCCTCGCCTACTTCTTCCGCTCCCTCACCGAGGCCCCCGGCGAGCGACTCCACCGCCAGGAGTACGAGGCGGCCCGCGCCCGGCACGACCGCCGCAGCACCCGCCGCACCGGCAACCCGTCGAAGAAGCGCCGCCGCGCCTGACGCCCGCCCCCGGCCCCCGGCCCCCACCTTTCGGCCCCCGGCCCCCGGCCCTGCCGTTCGTCCCCCGCTGCCCGGCTCCCGGCCCCCGCCGTTCGTCCCCGTGCCCCCGGCCCCGACGCCCCACCGCCCACCACCGACGCCTTGACGGCACCCCACCCCGGAGAGACGGTTCACGCGTGATGGACAACCCCGCTCCGGGCCCACCCCCGGGCACGCCCGACCCCACCCGCGCCCCCAGCCCCACCGGCACCCCCAGCCCCACCCCCACCCCCACCGCCCCCACCCCCACCGTCCCCGTCCCGGCCGTCCACGCCTCCGCCCTGACCGTCGTCCGAGGCCCCCGCACAGTCCTCCGCTCCCTCGACTTCACCGTCCCCCGCGGCCAGGTCACCGGCCTCCTCGGCCCCTCGGGGTGCGGCAAGTCGACCCTGATGCGCGCGATCGTCGGCACCCAGGCCAAGGTCACCGGCACCCTCGACGTCCTCGGCCACCCCGCGGGCCACCCCACCCTGCGCACCCGCATCGGCTACGTCACGCAGGCGCCCTCCGTCTACGACGACCTGACGGTCCGCCAGAACCTCGACTACTTCGCCGCGATCCTCGACCCGGGCCGCCCGGCCGCCGCCCGCCGCCGCGACAACGTCACCCGGGCCATCGCCGACGTCGACCTGACCAGCCACGCCGACGCCCTGGCCGGCACCCTCTCCGGCGGCCAGCGCAGCCGCGTCTCCCTCGCCGTGGCCCTGCTGGGCACCCCCGAACTCCTCGTCCTCGACGAACCGACCGTCGGCCTGGACCCGGTCCTCCGCCGCGGCCTGTGGACCCTCTTCCACGACATCGCGGCCACCCGGGGAGCCACCCTCCTCGTCTCCTCCCACGTCATGGACGAGGCCGAGCGCTGCCACCGCCTGCTGCTGATGCGCGAGGGCGAGATCCTCGCCGACGACACCCCCGACGCCCTGCGCACCCGCACCGGCTCCGACACCGTCGAGGCGGCCTTCCTCCACCTGGTCGACGAGGCGACCGAGGCCGCCCGGGCGAAGGAGCAGACCCCATGACCCCGCGCACGAACCCCGCCCCGCGCACGCCACCCACCCCCGCCCCGCGCCCCACTCCCGCGCCCACCACCCCCCTCGACCTCTCCCGCACCACCGCCACCGCGGCCCGGGTCCTGCGCCAGCTCCGCCACGACCCGCGCACGATCGCGCTGATGATCCTCGTCCCGTGCGTGATGCTGTTCCTGCTGCGCTACGTCTTCGACGGCAGCCCCCGCGCCTTCGACAGCATCGGCGCATCCCTCCTCGGGATCTTCCCGCTGATCACGATGTTCCTGGTCACCTCCATCGCCACCCTGCGCGAACGCACCTCGGGCACCCTCGAACGCCTCCTCGCCCTCCCCCTCGGCAAGGCCGACCTGATCGCCGGCTACGCCCTCGCCTTCGGCGCCCTGGCGATCGTCCAGTCCGCCCTGGCCACAGGCCTCGCCGTCTGGGCGCTCGACCTGGACGTGACGGGCAGCCCCTGGCTCCTCCTCCTGGTGGCGCTCCTCGACGCGCTCCTGGGCACCGCCCTCGGCCTCTTCGTCTCGGCCTTCGCCGCCTCCGAGTTCCAGGCGGTCCAGTTCATGCCGGCGGTGATCTTCCCCCAGCTCCTCCTCTGCGGCCTGTTCACCCCCCGCGACGCCATGCACCCCGCCCTGGAGGCCGTCTCCGACGTCCTCCCCATGTCCTATGCCGTCGACGGCATGAACGAGGTCCTCCGGCACCCGGAGATGACGACCGCCTTCGTCCGCGACGTGCTGATCGTGGCGGGCTGCGCCCTGCTGGTCCTGGTCCTGGGCGCGGCCACCCTGCGGCGCCGCACCGCCTGACGCCGCCCCGTCCCGCCCACGTCCGCCCACCGGACACGCACGCCGCCCGCCCGCCTCCCGGTGCGAGGATGACACCGGACGACGCACACTCCCGAAGGACCCCCGCCATGACCCAGAAAGTCGCAGTCCTCGGCACCGGCAAGATCGGCGAAGCCCTGCTCAGCGGAATGCTCCGGGGCGGCTGGCCGCCCGCCGACCTCCTCGTCACCGCCCGCCGGGCCGAGCGCGCCGAGGAACTCCGCACCCGCTACGGCGTCACCCCCGTCACCAACGCCGAAGCCGCCAAGACCGCGGACACCCTCATCCTCACGGTCAAGCCGCAGGACATGGGCGCCCTCCTCGACGAACTGGCCCCCCACGTCCCCGCCGACCGCCTGGTCATCAGCGGAGCCGCCGGCATCACCACCTCCTTCATCGAGGAGCGCCTCACCTCCGGCGTCCCCGTCGTCCGCGTCATGACGAACACCCCCGCCCTCGTCGACGAGGCCATGTCCGTCATCTCCCCCGGCAGCCACGCCAGCGAGGCGGACCTCGCCCACGCCGAGGAGATCTTCGGCTCGGTGGGCAAGACCCTCCGCGTCCCCGAGTCCCAGCAGGACGCCTGCACCGCCCTCTCCGGCTCCGGCCCGGCGTACTTCTTCTACCTGGTCGAAGCCATGACGGACGCCGGGATCCTGCTCGGCCTGCCCCGCGACAAGGCCCACGACCTCATCGTCCAGTCCGCGATCGGCGCCGCGACGATGCTCCGCGACAGCGGAGAGCACCCCGTCAAGCTCCGCGAGAACGTCACCTCGCCGGCGGGCACCACCATCAACGCCATCCGCGAACTGGAGAACCACGGCGTGCGGGCCGCCCTCATCGCCGCCCTCGAGGCCGCCCGCGACCGCAGCCGCGAGCTGGCCTCCGGCACCAAGGACTGACGCGGCCGGGGGCGGTCACCGCGCGGCCCCGACCACCTCCGCCGTGGTCACCACTCGCGCGAACCCGCCCCCGTGCAGCGACACCGCCGCCGCCCGCGCCGCCTCCTCCGCCGCGAGCCGCCGGCGAGGTCACGATGCGCCAATACTTCGCATCGCGCCTCGCCACCAGTCCACGCGCCTACCGCACGGCGTTCAGCACCGGATCCGCCACCGGCGGCAGCAGCCCGATGGCGCGGTAGGCGGCATCGACGACGGGCCGGGCCATCGCCCGTGCCTTCCGTGCCCCCTCCCGCAGCACCCCTTCCACGTACGCCGGATCGGCGCACAGCTCCTGGTGCCGGGCCTGGAGCGGCCGAAGCGCCTCCACCACGGCCTCGGCCGTGTCCTTCTTCAATGCCCCGTACGACTCGTAGGTACCGCCCAGGGCCTCCGGGTCCCCACCCGTGCAGGCCGCGAGGATCTCCAGCAGGTTCGCGACCCCGGGCCGCCCCTCCCGGTCGTACACGACCTCCCGCCCGCTGTCGGTCACGGCCCGAGCGATCTTCCTCCGTACGATGTCCGGCTCGTCCAGCAGATAGACGATCCCCGGCCCGGAGTCGTCGCTCTTCCCCATCTTCGACGTCGGCTCCTGCAGGTTCATCACCCGCGCGGCCACCGTCGGATGCGTCGCCCTGGGCACCACGAACGTCTGCCCGTACCGCTGGTTGAACCGCAGCGCCAGATCCCGCGCCAGCTCCACGTGCTGAGCCTGGTCGTCACCCACGGGCACCTCGTCCGTCCCGTACGCCAGGATGTCCGCGGCCATCAGCACCGGGTAGGTCAGCAGCGACAACCGCACGCTCCCGCCCCGCGTACGCTCCCGCGCGGCCTTCTCCTTGTACTGGATCATCCGCCGCATCTCACCGTCGGTGGCCACACACTCCAGCAGGTACGACAGCCGCGCGTGCTCGTCCACGTGACTCTGCACGAACAGCGTGCACAGCCGCGGATCCAGCCCGGCCGCCAGCAGCAGCGTGGCCGTCTGCCTGCTGAGCCGACGCACCCGCTCCGGATCGTGCTCGACGGTGAGCGCGTGCAGGTCGACGACACAGAACAAGGCGTCCGCCCGGTGCTGGTCGACCGAGGCCCACTGCCGCATGGCCCCCAGGTAGTTCCCCAGCGTCAGATGCCCGGTCGGCTTGACCCCGCTGAAGACCCGCTTCATCTCTCCACCTCCTGGTCGGGCCCGCCGCCCCGGCCGGCCGGCCCTCAGGAGGGAGAAACAGAAAACGGCCGCCGGGGCGGCGGCCGTTGAGTGCATACGTGAGGACGGCCGCCGTCAGGCGGCCCACCACTGTCGGGTGCACGTACGCGTAGTCATGCCCCTCAGCGTACGCCTCAGGGGTGCTCCCGGGACATGAGTTGACACGCTGGTGGCGGATCCGTAGTGTTCTCCGAGTTGTCCGACGTGAGCGCCGACCCCGGTCGGTCCCCGGACAGCCATTCCGCAAGTAGCAACCACCTCTCGGCGAACAGTCGATTCAACTGTTGTCGTGTTGTTGGCGTGCGTATTTACGGAATGAGGAATCCGCGTTCGAAAGGGCGCAGGCCCCGATTGGCTTCGGGCGCCAGGAATCCGCTAAAGTCTCACTCGTCGGAACGGCCCAACAGCCGGGAAGACACACCCCTCTGACTGGGAATCAGACGCCGAAAGGATCTGATAGAGTCGGAACCGCCGGAAAGGAAACCGCGAGAGCGGAAACCTGGAAAGCACCGAGGAAATCGGATCGAGAAAAGATCTGATAGAGTCGGAAACGCAAGACCGAAGGGAAGCGCCCGGAGGAAAGCCACGAGA
>NZ_JBHWKO010000023.1:27654-128803 GCF_042731035.1 Streptomyces sp. NPDC059895 | reverse complement strand
GGCGGGCCCCGTGGAGCCCGCCCGTCCGCGGCGGCGCCGGTCACAGGGAGAGGCCGGCTCCGTGCGGGAAGACGGGGTCCGCCGTGTCGTCGGGGACGTCGGGCCGGGAGGCGGCGACCGCCTCCATGGAGCGGGGGAGTTCGAAGGGCAGCCGGCCCTCGGGCCTGGCCCGGCCGAAGACCACGTCGAGGAGCGCGGCGTCGCTCGCGCCGAAGTCGGCGATCAGGGCGGCGGCCCGCTCGGCGATCTCCGGGATCACGGCCGCGCGCTCCAGGTTGACGCAGACGACCGTGGGGACGGTGTCGAGCAGGCCGAGGATCTGCTTCAGCTCCTCGTCGGGGAAGGCGAGGGAGCCGGAGTGGAAGAAGGACTCGAACTTGTTGGCGCGCGGCTCGTAGGGGGTGCGCAGCCGCAGGACCGCCAGGTCCGCGTCGGCGGGGTCGGCGACCACCTGCCCGTACGCGCCCGCCGCCGCGGCCTGGACGTTCTCCACGTACAGCTTCGGCCGTCCGGTCACCGGCAGGGTCCCGCGGCCGTTCGTCAGCAGGGTGAGCGAGCGGCGCTGGGCCCGCGCGCCGGCGTCCTTGAAGTCGGCGCGGCCGACGGTCTCGGCGGCCCGGTCCACGTCGACGTAGGGGTCGTCGAACAGGCCGAGGACGAACTTCTCGCGCAGGACGCGCCGCACGGACGCGTCGAGGCGGTACACGGGCACGCGTCCCGACTCGACGAGTTCCACGACGAGTTCGGGGCAGGCCTCGCCGCCGAACTGGTCGCAGCCCGCGTCCAGCACCCGGGCCGCCTTCTCGGCCGCCGACAGCGACTCCAGGCCCCAGGCGCGGGCCTGGTGCGTCTCGCCGAAGATCTCCGCGTCCGTGATCAGGCCCCAGTCGGTGCAGACGATGCCGTCGAAGCCGAGCCGGTCCCTGAGCAGCCCCTGGACGACGTCCTTGTTGAAGCCGAAGCCGACCTCCTCCCAGTCGGTGCCGACGGGCTGGCCGTAGTACGGCATCATCTGCGCGCAGCCGGCGTCGATCGCCGCCTTGAACGGCTCCAGGTGCAGGTCGCGCATGCCGCCCGGGTAGACCTGCTCCTTGCCGTGCGGGAAGTGCGGGTCCTCGCCGTCCTTCTGGGGGCCGCCGCCGGGGAAGTGCTTGACCATGGCCGAGACCGACCGCCGGCCCAGCCGGTCGCCCTGGAGTCCGCGGACGTAGGCGCGCACGAGCCGGGAGGTGAGGGCGGCGTCCGAGCCGAACGTGCCGTTCTGCCGTGACCAGCGCGGTTCGGTCGCCAGGTCGATCTGGGGGTGCAGGGCGACCCGGAAGCCGACGGCGAGGTACTCGCGGCGCACCGTGTCCGCGAACTCGTGCACGAGCCGCGGGTCGCGCAGCGCGGCCAGGCCCAGCGGCTCGGGCCAGGCCGAGAACGCGCCGGCGTCGAAGGAGGCGCCGACGTTGTCGGTGAAGGCGTGGCGGGGGTCGGTGGAGAGGGTGACCGGGATGCCGAGGCGGGTGTCGGCGGCCATCGCCTGGAGCGTGTTCTGCCAGCGGGCGATGGCGGCCGGATCATGGCTGCCCAGCAGGTTGAAGTGGGTCAGGTACTGGCCGTGCACCATGTGGGTGGTGTCCAGGGCCACCATGCCCGGGTCGCCCTTCTCGACCGTGGAGCCGTCGGGCTTCATGGCCAGCATGGTGTGGAAGAGCTGGCCCGCCTTCTCGGCGACCGTCATACGGGCGAGGAGGTCCTCCACCCGCTGCTCCACCGGGAGTTCGGCGTTCTGGTACGGGTGGCCCTCGTTGCGGACCTGGGACGCGGATGTCATGACCGGGCTGCCTTACTTGACGCTGCGGATGAACTGGACGGCGAGGGCGCCGAGCACGGAGGCGATGCCGCCGAAGAGGAAGAGCGCACCGTAGTTCTGGGCGCCGCCTCCGATGGCGAGGAACGCGGGGGCGGCGATGGGGACGAGGGACTGCGGGAGCGCGTTGCCGATGTTCAGCACGCCCATGTCCTTCGCGGACTCCTCCGGGTTCGGCAGGACGGCCGCCGCGAGGGCGACGTCGACCGAGAGGTACAGGCCCTCGCCGAAGCCGAAGACGACCATGGCCGCGAGGAAGAACGGGAAGGAGTAGGCCGTCGCGACCAGGAGCAGGCCGACGGCCAGGAGGAGCGCGGAGCCGAGCACGTACGGCTTGCGGCGGCCCGACCGGTCGGAGAGGACACCGCCGAGGAGCGAGCCGGCGGCGACGGCCGCGACCATGACGACCGTGCTGACGAGGATCTTGCCGGAGACCTCGGAGCCGTCGTAGCCGAGCCGGTCCATCAGGAAGTAGACCTGGTAGCTGGTCACGCAGGAGATGCCGACGAAGACCAGGAAGCGGCCGGCGAAGTTCCAGGCGAAGTCGGGGTGGCGCCGGGGGTCGACCCAGAACGAGCGGAGGAACTCGCGCAGCGTGTACGGCGCGAAGGCGCCCGCGGCGGCCGGGCGGTCCTTCATGACCACGGCCAGGTAGACCACGCCGGCCAGGCCGAAGAAGGCCGGCACGACGAACGCCAGGGCGAGGCTGTCGCTGAACGCGTTCGCCAGGAACGTGCCCGCCACCATCGCCACCGACGTCATCATGCCGACGATGCCGGAGACCTTGCCGCGCTGCTGCTCGGGCACCAGGTCGGGGGCGAGGCCGAGAACCAGCGTTCCGGGGGCTCGGGACGGTGGGGCGGGCGAGGCCTGAGCGGGGGACTCGGCTCTCTGCGCGGCGTCGGCGATGACGGCCATGGCAGCTCTCCAGTGGCAGGGGGAACGGCTTCCTCGCCGTCCCGGCGACCTCACCGTAAGCAAAAAACCGAGTAGGTAGTAGGTTTTCGCTCGTGGCTTGAATCACATCCCCCCGAGCGTCGCGTGCGCACGGATTAGGGTGACCGGTATGGACCGCAAGCAGGACACCAGAGCCCGCAGATCCGTCGCGCGCGGCGGTTACGCCGTGGGCGACGAGCGCCGTGCCCGGATCCTGGACGTCGCCGTCGAGCACTTCGCCCAGTGGGGCTTCCACGCCTCCTCGCTCGCGCGCATCGCCAAGGACGTCGGCATCACCCAGGGCGGTCTCCTGCACCACTTCCGCAGCAAGGAGGACCTGCTCGTCTCGGTCCTGCGGCACAGTGACGAGCAGGATGTCGCGCGGTGCTTCTCGCCGGGCCCGCACACCGCCGTCGAAGCCTTCGAGACGTTGATCGAACTCGCCCGGTACAACGCGGCGCGGCCCGGACGCACCAAGATGTTCAACGTCCTCGCCGCCGAGGCCGGCGAGACGGGGCACCCCGCCCACGCGTACTTCGTCCACCGCTACCGCCTGGTCATCGATCAGGTCGCCGAGAGCCTGCGCGCCGCGGTCGCCCAGGGCGAACTCAGAGCGGACACCGACTGCGAGGGCACGGCCTCCGAGATCGCCGCCGTGATGGACGGGCTCCAGCTCCAGTGGGCGCTCGCGCTGAGCACGTACGACATGACGGGCCGGCTGCGCGTCTACCTCGACCGTCTGCTGCGCACCCTCACCGTCGACGGCTCCGGTCTGCCCGCACGCGCCTGAACCGCTGTCCGCCGGTACGTGTCGGCCCACGAGACGTGCCAGGATACCGTTCTGACAGTCAGTCACCGCGGTGTTCCGCCGGTGGCCGGGTGCGAGTCCAGGACGGAGCAAGGCATCATGACCTCCCCCAGCGGCGGCGGCAGCCGCCCGCAGCCCTTCGAGATCGACACGAGCAAGCCCCATCCCGCCCGGATGTACGACTACTTCCTCGGCGGGAAGGACAACTACGAGGTGGACCGGGAGGCCGCCGAGGAGTTCATGAAGTCCGCGCCCGAGGTACGCGTCGGCGTCCGTGCGAACCGGCGGTTCATGCACCGCGCCGTCCGGTACGTCGTCGCGGAGGGCGGCGTCCGGCAGATCCTCGACGTGGGCACGGGCCTGCCCACCGAGCCCAACGTCCACCAGATAGCGCACGCCATCGCGCCCGACACCCGGATCGCCTACGTCGACAACGACCCGATCGTGAGCGCCCACTCGAGGGCGCTCATGGCGGGTTCCGACACCTCCGTCGTCCTGGCCGACGTGCGCGACCCGCGGGCCCTCCTGGACCACCCCGA
Source organism: Streptomyces sp. NPDC059895 (assembly GCF_042731035.1). Lineage (NCBI taxonomy): Bacteria > Bacillati > Actinomycetota > Actinomycetes > Kitasatosporales > Streptomycetaceae > Streptomyces > Streptomyces sp. NPDC059895. The sequence goes on along the minus strand of NZ_JBHWKO010000023.1, from coordinate 124,665 downwards.
CGTGCGCAAGATCATCGACTTCGACCGGCCGGTGGCGCTGATGCTGGTGGCCCTCCTGCACTTCGTGCCCGACGCGGAGGACCCGGACGGCATCGTCGCCACCCTGCGCGACGCCCTGCCCACCGGCTCCTACCTCGTTCTGTCGCACGCGACGGGCGACGTCCACGCGGACCGGCGCGAGGACGCCGCGGCGGTCTACAACAGCGCCAGCGCCACCATGAACCTCCGGTCGCACTCCCGGATCCTGGACTTCTTCGGCGACTTCTCCCTGGTCGAGCCCGGCCTCGTGCCGGTGCCGGACTGGCGTCCCGAGGAGTCCCCCCGGCAGGGGACCCCGCCGATCGGCATCTACGGCGCGGTGGCCCGCAAGAACGGCTGACCCGCCACCGGCCGCGTCCCCGGCGGTGCGACGGCACCCGGGGACGACGGCCCGTACGGCACCGTCCACCCGTACCCCGGCCTCCGGTCGCGCCAGGTGGATCCAGGCCCCGCACCGGCGCGGGAGACGGCCCCGCGCCGCGTTCTCGCCGCCGGCACGGTGGGGGGCCGGTCCGTCGGGCGGCGGGGCCGGTCCGTCGGGAGCGGGCCGGGATCAGTAGTTCCGCCACTCGTTCCGCACGTACTCCAGCACCGCCGGATCCATCAGCGTGCTCGGCCGTACGTCCACCCGGCGGCGGTCGACGGGGAACACCGTGGCCGCCTCCAGCACCGCGTCGTCGAGGTAGCGCAGCGGCGGCGCGTCGGACGCCAGCCGCAGCGGCGGGGGCGCGCCGTCGCCGGGGGTGGCCAGGACGAACCCCCAGTTGCCGAAGCTCGGCACGTCGACCTGGAACTCCGTCGTCGCGTATCCCGCCGCCTCGATCGTCGCCGCGATCGACCAGTACGTCTTCGGGGCGAAGAACGGGGACCCGCTCTGCACCATCACCTTGCTCTGCGGGGTCAGCACCTGGCCGAGCAGGCTGTAGAACTCCACCGAGTACAGCTTGGCCAGCGCCGCCGTGTCCGGGTCCGGGAAGTCGACGACCACGGCGTCGTACCGCTGCCGGGCGTCGCGCAGCCAGTTGAACGCGTCGGCGTCGACCACCTCGACCCTCGGGTCGTCCAGGGCCCCGTCGTTCAGCTCGCGCAGCGGTGCGAAGCCGCGCGCCAGCCGGATCATCGCCGGGTCCAGTTCGACGAGCGTCACATGCCGCACGTCGTCGTACCGCAGCACCTCGCGCAGCGCGAGCCCGTCGCCGCCGCCCATGATCAGCACGTTGTCCCGGCCGCCCGACAGCGCGGGGTGCACCAGCGACTCGTGGTAGCGGTACTCGTCGACGGAGCTGAACTGCAGGTCGCCGTTGAGGAAGAGCCGCAGGTCCGGCTCGCCCGTGAAGGCGGTGGAGCGGGTGACGACGATCTCCTGGTACGCGGTGGTCTCGGCGTGGACGATCGGGTCCCGGTACATCTGCTGCCGCGCGGTGACCTCCAGGTCGTCGGCCAGCACGTACGCCGTGCCGAGCACGGCCAGCACCGCCGAGACCCCGCAGAGCAGGCCGACGCGGACGACCCGCCGGGTCTGCCGGCGGAAGATGAACACCACCACGACGACCCCGGCCACCGCGTTGACCGCGCCGACCACCAGCGCGCCCTTCAACTGGCCGAACGTCGGCAGCAGCACCAGCGGGAAGCACAGGCCGCCGACGAGCGCCCCGATGTAGTCGACGGCGAACATGTCGGCGACGGCGCTGCCCGCCTCCTGCCGCCGGATGCGTTGGAGCAGCGTCATGAGCAGCGGGATCTCGGCCCCGATCAGCAGCCCGACCGCGAGGGCGACGACGACCATCGCCGGGGTGTAGAGCCGCAGCCAGGCGAACGCCGCGTACAGCACCAGCACGGACAGTCCGCCGACCAGTGCCAGCGCCCCCTCCACCAGCGCGAACGCCCCCACGGGGCGGCGGCGCAGGGGTTTCGCGGCGAGCGAGCCCACGCCCATCGCGAAGACCATCACGGAGATGACGACGGAGGTCTGGAGTACGGAGTTGCCGATGAGGTAGCTGCCCAGCGCGGTGAGCGCCAGTTCGTACACCAGGCCGCAGGCGGCGCAGAGGAAGACGGCGAGCAGCAGGAGGAAGCGGGCCCCCCGGGAGTGCCGGACGGCCGGGGGGCGGGCGGGTGCCGCGGTGTCGCGGTCGTGCAGGGTGGTGGTCACGGGGGCGCTCAGGAGAGTGCGGCGCCGACCATGAAGGCGGTCCCCAGGTACATGCCGCCCTGGACCCAGGCGGCGGGGTGCGGACGGCCGTCGTTGTCGTCGAGGACGACCGCGCCCATCTGGCCGGGAGTGAACACGCCGATCACGATGCCGACCAGGGTCATCACCAGCACTCCGGCCAGTCCGTAGAGGAGCGTGCTGACCAGGCCGTAGCCGAGGCCCAGTTCGGACTCGCTGGCCTGGATGGCCTCCATGACGACCAGGCCCACGGCGACGGACTGGCTGCCCAGCAGCACCGCCGCGCCGCGATTGCGGTCCGTCCAGACCACGTGGTAGAGCTTGCCGGGCGTGACGAGGTCGAGGGCGAGGAAGCCGACGGCCATCACGACGAGGCCCACGACTCCGTAGAGCAGGGCCTGGCCGGTCGACTCGAAGATCTCGGTCACTGCGTTGCCTTTCTTCAGGTCATCAGGTCGTCAGGTCCGCGGGGCGTCGTCGGGGGCGGGGTGTCACTTGCCCTCCCCGGGGCCGCCGCCGCGGAAGCTCGAGCTGTCCGGGTCGGGCCAGCCGGAGAGGTACTGGCTGTGCCGGTGGTAGCCGTTGCGGTAGTCCTCGATCTCGATCCGGCTGCCGGTCCGCTGCGGCGAGAGGGTGACCATGTCGTCGCCGTAGCGCAGGAACACCATGCTGTCGCCGTACGCCCGGTCGAGTGCCTCGCGGTGGCCGTGGATCGCGTCGGCGACCTTGGTCGGGGCGCTGTCGGCGTCGAGCCAGCCCGTTCCGCTCGCGGTGTACGTCTTGCTGATCCACTCGCGCGGGACCCCGTTGTCCGCGCCGTCGGAGGAGCAGGCGGTGAGCAGCACCGCGGACAGCAGGGCCGCCACCGCTGCGCGGACGGTTCGGGAGCTCTTCATCGGGCCTCCAGCCGGGGGTACGTCGTACGTTCTGGCCGTTGCGCGGACGCGTGTGCCGGGTGGCGCGGGACGGCCGCCGCCGGGGCGGTGCGGGACGGGGCCCGGCGTGCGCGGGCGTCACCGGCTCCGGTGGACCGGCGGGTATCTCGCGGGGAGCGCGGGCGGCGTGGGTCCGGCGTGCCTGCCGGTGTGGCGCCTGCCGTCGGGGCGCCTGCCGGTGTGGCGCCTGGTGAGGCGCCTGCCGTCGGGGCGGATGCCGAGGGAAGGCCCGCTGCCGACGGGCTCATGGCGGACCCGGGCCGCCCGGCCGCAGGCGGCGGGAAGCCGAGCCGGTCCGCGTTCGCGTCCGGGCAGGGGGCGCCCAGGGAACAGGCGTACACACGGACCCCCCCGGTCGGATTGTGTTACAAGCGCGCTGAGTATGGCACATGAGACGCAGGTGGTTTAAGAGACCAGTAAATGAATGATCGACTTCCGGGGCTCGGCACCGAACGGGCGGGGCGGGGCACTCGGACGGGTGGAGGCGGTGACCCGGCGTCACATGACGGCCGGCGGCCGCGAGGACCGGAGTGAGGGGGAGCGGTGGACGTCGACGCGTTCACGGACCGGCTGGACCCGCAGATGTGCGTGGTCACGGCAGCGGCGGACGGGCAGCGGGCGGGGTGCCTGGTCGGGTTCTCCTCGCAGTGCTCCATGCGGCCGGTGCGGTACGTGGTGTGGCTGTCCAAGGCCAACCACACCTACGGGGTGGCCCGTGCCGCGGACTTCCTCGCCGTCCATCTGCTGACCCGTCAGCAGTACGGACTGGCCGAGCTGTTCGGCGGGGAGACCGGTGACCGGGTCGACAAGTTCGAACGGGTCCGCTGGACGCCGGGGCACGGCGGGGCGGTCGTGCTGGAGGACGCGGCGGCCCATTTCGTGGGCGCGGTCGTGGGGTGCGTCGACGGAGGCGACCACGTCGGCTTCGTCCTCGAACCCGTGCGGTGGGGCGCACGGGCCGGCGACGCCCCCCTGCTGCGGCTCGGTGACGCCCTCGGCATCAGGCCCGGTCACCCGGTGGACTGACCGGCGCACCCGTCACCGTCCGGGGCGGGCGGCGACCGCCGGTCAGAAGTCCGACCCCAGTGTCTGCGTCGCGTAGGCGCACTCCGTGTAGATGTAGCCCGACGAGAGCTTGGCGGTGTCCGAGGCGGGTGAGGAGAGACTGTCGCCCTGCGGTTTGTGCAGGAAGTACGTGGTGCCGGGCGGCAGGCTGATGGTGCGCTCCGGGTAGTTCTTGCCGCTGCTGCACGGCTCGAAGCTCGGGGAGAGGGTGCTGCTGAGGGAGTAGGTCGTGCAGCTGCCGCAGGCCTTGAGGGTGAAGCTGCCGGTGACCGGGCCCGTGTAGAGCACGGTGATGTCGTCGGGGCTGTCGTTCTGCACGGTGACCGAGATGCTGCCGCCGCTGCGGGTCGTGGGCAGGCGCTTCCCGGCGGCCGGCACCGTCTGGGCGATCTCCGCCGCGATCGCGATCTTCTGGGCGAGGGCGCGGTTCTTGCTGTTCTTGTTCTCCTTGACGAACTCGTTCATGGTCGTCTGCGCGGCTTCGAAGTCGCCGTCCTTGTACTGGTCCACGCCGCACAGGTAGGTGCCCGAGTCGGCGTTGGCGGTGGCCCGTCCGGCGTCCTGGGCGAGGGTGTCGTCGACGCCCGCCTCCTCGCCGGGCAGGCCGTCGATGTCGGAGCTCAGGCTCCGCAGCCGTTCGACCGCCGTGCACGGTTCGCCGCCGCGCAGCTCCTTCGACGCCGCGGTGACGGCGGCGCCCACCGCCGGTTCGACCTTCGCGGCCTGCTCGGAGTCGGGGAAGGTGGTCAGCAGCTCACCGAAGTGCGTCGCCCAGCCGGTGTCGCCGGCCGTGAGGGCCTGGGAGGCGCAGGTGTACAGCGAGGTGGCGAGGCGGTCGTCGGGCCACTCCTCCAGCTCCCCCAGGTCCGTGCGGGGCATGCTGTCGGGGACCTTGCGCAGGAAGGTCAGCGGCTCGATCGCGGAGCACTTGTCGCCGTTCGCGTAGGAGGCGCCGACCGTCGAGTAGAAGGTCTTCATCCTGTTCGGCACCCGGCCGGCGGCGCGGGAGTCCGGATGGTCGGCGCTCAGGGCCTCGTACAGGTCCAGCGCCTCGCGGTAGCCGTCCTCGCCGATGCTGAACGCCTGTCTGCCGGATCGTTCGACCAGCCGGTCGGCCTCCTCCAGCCGGTCGAGCAGCATCTGCTGCACCGCCTCGTCGCGCGCGTCGTCGTAGAGCACGACGCCCCCGGCCGGCACGGCGAGCAGGACGAGCCCCAGCACGAGCGCCAGCGGCGCCGGTCCCGCCGTACGGGCGCGCAGGCCCACCCGCGCGCCGTGCGCCGCCGCCAGGGCGAGGAACACGGCGTACAGGACGAGGGCGAGGCCCGGCACGCCGTCCGGGTCGGCCGGCAGTGCCACGAGGAGCAGGGCGGCGGTGGCGATCCAGCACAGCAGCATCAGGCCCCAGCGGCGTGCCCAGGCGTACCCCAGCCCCAGGCCGCTGAGGTTGAGCACCGCCACCGCGACGGCCCGCGCGCCGTCCGCCGGGGGCGGCGGCGGGGACGACGGCATCGGTGGGACGGGGAAACCGTGGTCGTATCTGCCGTACCCGTCACCGGACATGTCTGGCCCCCCGTCAACTGCGCCCGTACTTCTGTGGTTTGTCAGTCTACGGGCGGGCACTGACAGCCGAACAGGGCCCGGTCCGGCCGCGGTCGGGGGTTCCTTCCGGCGGCGTTCCGTGCCGCCGCGCCGTGCACCGGGGCCACGGGGGACTGGTAAATGAAAATGATTATCGCTAGCGTGTCGGTGCGCAGGGCCAGGCCCCCTCCCGTCCGAGGGCCCACGGGGCCGCCCGCGTCTCAACTCATGTGAAGCGAAGGGGAGTCGTGGCTCATCTGCTGATGGTCGAGAGCTGGGTCGGGTCGATGAGCAGACTGCTGCCACGGGCCGTCCGGGAAGGCGGGCACGAGTTCACCTTCCTCACCCGCGACCTGCACCACTACCTGCGCGCGGCACCCGAGGGAGCGGCGCACCCGCTGCTCGGCGCCCGCAACGTGGTCACGGCCGACACCAACGACCCCGACACCCTGGTCGCCGAGGCCGAACGGCTGCACGCGGTGTTCGGCTTCGACGGCGTGCTCACCTCCTGCGACTACTACCTGCCGGTGGTCGCGCGCATCGCCGGACACCTCGGCCTGCCGGGCCCGGGGCCCGAAGCGGTCCACAACGCCTGCCGCAAGGACGCCACCCGCCGGGTCCTCGCCGACGCCGGACTGCCCGGCCCGCGTTTCGCCCTGCACGAGGAGTGGGCGCAACTCGCCCGCGCCGCACGGGAGATCGGCTATCCGCTCGTGGTCAAACCCGTCGACCTGTGCGCCGGCATGTACGTGCGCCGCGTGGACGACGAGGAGCAGCTCGCCGACGCCGTACGCGCCCTGGCCGACTTCCCGGTCAACGCCCGCGGGCAGCGCCGGGAACCCGCCGTGCTGCTCGAGGAACTGCTCGACGGCCCCGAGGTGAGCGTCGAGACCGTGTCGCACGCCGGCGCGGTCCAGGTGGTCGGCGTGACCGACAAGAGCGTCGGCGGGGCGCCCGCCTTCGTCGAGACCGGCCACATGTTCCCCGCGGCCCTCACCTCGGCCGACACCGAGGCCGCCGTGGACACCGCCCTGGACGCGCTGAAGGCACTCGGCCTCACCGACGGCGTCGTGGCGCACACCGAGATCAAACTGACCTCCGCCGGTCCCCGCGTCGTCGAGGTCAACCCCCGTCCCGCCGGGAACCGCATCACCGAACTCGTCCGCCACGTCACCGGCGTCGACCTCGCCGCCGCCTTCGTCGACGTCGCCCTGGGCCGCGCACCCGACCTGCGGCGCACGGACACCGGGCTGCGCAGCGCCGCCATCGGCTTCCTCGTCCCCGACCGCGCCGGCACCCTCGACCGGCTCGACGGCGCCCACCTCGCCCGGGAGCAGGACGTGCTGGAGGCCGAGCTCGCCGAACCCGGCCGCACCGTGCGGGCCGCGGGCAGCAACAACGAGTACCTCGGCCACGTCATGGCCGGCGACCCCGACGGCCTCGGCGCCCGCACCCGCGTCGAGCACCTGCTGTCCACGCTGCGCACGGAGCTGGTGATCCGATGACCGCCGTCCGCACCCCCGCCCACCCGTCGTACGACGACCTCGTGCACCCGTCGTACGACGACCTCGTCGACCGCGTCCGGTCGGGCGCCCTCGGCCCCGACCCGGCCACCCGGCGGATCGCCGTCGCCTTCACCACCCGCCAGGCCGTACGGCACGACGGGCGCGGCACCGGCTACCGCAACGAGGTCCTCAGCCTGCGCCTGGCCGAAGCCGTCGGCTCCTGCGCGGTGGAGCCCGGCGAACTGCCCGACAGCGTCCTCGACGACTGCGTCGGCACCGACGTGCGCCGCCTCCTGGACCACCCCCTGCCACCGGTGCGGGTCGCCGCGCTCGACGCCTACCTCATGCACGTCACCCCGCACGGCCCCGGCAGCGGGGCCCACACCCTCGCGCTGCCCGCCGGGTCGTCCCTGGAGAAGTCCCGGGCCCGCGCCGAGGCCGTCGTCGGACTGCTCGACCTGCCGGCCGGGGCCACCGTGCTCGTCGTCGGCGTCGTCAACTCCCTCCTGGACGGCCTGCGCGCCCGCGGCCTCGGCTACGTCCCCTGCGACCTCAAGGGCGGGGTCACCGAGTGGGACGAGCCGGTCGTCCCCGACGCGCTCACCGCGGCCGCCCACTGCGACGCGCTGCTCGTCTCCGGCATGACCCTGGGCAACGGCACCTTCGAACCCCTGCGCCGGCACGCCCTCGCACACGGCAAGCAACTGGTGATGTTCGCCCAGACCGGCAGCGCCGTCCTGCCCCGCTTCCTCGGACACGGGGTGAGCGCGGTGTGCGCGGAACCGTACCCCTTCTTCTGGCTCGACGGCGGCCCCGGAACCGTCCACCGGTACCGGTCGGCCGGAGGTGGACGATGACCGTCACCGCCGTACGCCCCGCCGCGCGCCCGGAACTGCTCGCGCTGCTCGGCCGGACCCCCCTCGTCCGGGTCACCGCCGACCTGCCCGCCCCCCACCCCGGCTTCTGGGCCAAGCTGGAAGGACTCGCCGCCGGGGGCATGAAGGCACGGGCCGCCGTGTCGATGCTGCTGGGCGCCCGCGAACGCGGCGAACTGCGGCCCGGCGCACCGGTGGTGGAGTCCACCTCCGGCACGCTCGGCCTCGGCCTCGCCTTCGCCGGGCAGGCGCTCGGCCATCCGGTCGTGCTGGTCGGCGACCGCGAACTCGAACCGTCCATGCGACAGTTGCTGCGCTCCCACGGGGTGCGGCTGGAGATCGTCGACCGTCCCGCGCTCCAGGGCGGCTGGCAGGCCGCCCGCCTCGCCCGGCTGCGGGACCTGCTCACCGACCTGCCCGGCGCCTACTGGCCCGACCAGTACAACAACCCCGACAACACCGCCGGTTACGCCTCCCTGGCCGCCGAACTCACCGACCGGCTGGACCACCTGGACATCCTGGTGTGCAGCGTCGGCACCGGAGGCCACAGCGCCGGCCTGATCGGCCCCCTGCGCCGCCGCTGGCCCGCCCTGCGCCTCATCGGCGTGGACGCCACCGGCTCCACCATCTTCGGACAGCCCGCCCGCCCCCGCCTGATGCGCGGCCTCGGCTCCAGCATCCACCCCCGCAACGTCGCCCACGACGCCTTCGACGAGGTCCACTGGGTCGGCCCCGCCGAAGCCGTGGACACCTGCCGCACCCTGGCCCGCACCAGCTTCGTCACGGGCGGCTGGAGCACCGGGGCGGCCGCCCGCGTCGCCGCCTGGGCCGCCCGCGTCCACCCCGGGGCGGTCGTCGCCACCGTCTTCCCCGACGGCCCGCACCGCTACCTCGGCACCGTCTACGACGACGACTTCACCACCGGCCACGGCCTCGACCCGGCCACCGCGGCCACCCGGCCCGTCGAGATCCCGCACCCCCGCGCGGCGGAGGCGACCGGCTGGGCGCGCTGCACGAAGGTGACCGATCCGCTCACCGACCTCCCCTCCTGGAAGGGCACCCCGTGAAGGCCCGACTGCGCACCGTGCGGCTCGCGCTCGCCGAGCCGCTGCGCATCTCCCGCTCCACCATGACGGCCCGCGACGCCGTCTGGCTGACCGTCGAACACGACGGACAGCACGGCCACGGCGAGGCCGTCACCAGCGTGTACTACGGCCTCGACACCGACACACTGGTGCGGCTCCTCACCGCCGTCGACCTCGGCCGCTACGCCGGCCCGGAGAGCGCCCTGGACGCCCTGCGGCACGGGGAGGCGACCGCCCCCGGCACCCCGCCCGCCGTGACCGCCGCCGTCGAGGCCGCGCTCCTCGACCTGGCCGGCCGGCGCGCGGACACCCCCGTCCACCGGCTCCTGGGCACCCCGGAGCCCCCCGCGGCCGCCACCGCCCGCACCATCGGCATCACCCCGCCCGCGCACGCGGCGGCCGAGGCCCGCCGCCTCGCCGCGCGCGGCTTCCGGATCGTCAAGGTCAAGGCGGGCTCCCCCGACCCCGAGGACGACGTACGGCGCGTACGGGCCGTACGGGACGCGGCGCCCGGCGTACGGCTGCTCCTCGACCCCAACGGCGCCTGGACCCGACGGCAGGCCGAGGCCCTGCTGCCCCGGTTCGCCGGCCTCGGCGTGGAGGCCGTCGAACAGCCCCTCGCGCCCGGCGACCCCGAATCCCTGGCGGCCCTCGCCGCGCGCTCCCCGCTCCCCGTCATCGCCGACGAGGACGCCGTCGGCCTCGACGACGCCCGCCGGCTGGCCGGACGCGTCCACGGCATCAACGTCAAGCTCGCCAAGTGCGGCGGGGTCCACGCCGCACTGCGCGTCGCGGAGGCGATCGAGGGCAGCGGCACCGAGCTGATGCTGGGCTGCCTCACCGCCAGCACCCTCGGGCTGGCCCCCGCCGTCCACCTCGCCGACCGCGCCCGCTGGGCCGACCTCGACGGCCATCTGCTGCTCGCCCACGACCCGTGGACCGGCATCGGCGGCGCCGACGGCGTCGTCCGGGCGAACGGCCGCCCCGGACTCGGCGTCGAGGAGGTGGGGGCGCGTGAGGACGTGGCATGAGATCCGCCGCTTCCCGCTCGCGGTCCGGCTGCTGCTCGTCAACCAGTTCGGCGTCAACACCGGCTTCTACCTCCTCGTCCCCTACCTCGCCACCCACCTCGGCGAGAACCTGGGCCTGTCCGCGGCCGTCGTCGGCCTCGTCCTCGGCGTGCGCAACCTCAGCCAGCAGGGCCTGTTCCTCATCGGCGGTTCGGCGGCCGACCGGCTCGGCGCCCGCGGCGTGATCATCGCCGGGTGCGCCCTGCGCACCCTCGGCTTCGCGCTGTTCGCCCTCGGCGACGGGCTGCCGGTGCTGCTCGCCGCGTCCGTCCTCAGCGGCTTCGCCGGGGCCCTGTTCAACCCGGCCGTGCGGGCGTACCTCACGCAGGAGGCGGGGGAGCGGAAGGCGGAGGCGTTCGCCCTGTTCAACGTGTTCGCCACCGCCGGCGCGCTGGTCGGGCCGCTCCTCGGCGGCGCCCTGCTGCTGACCGACTTCCGCACCTGCGCGCTCACCGCCGCCGGGATCTTCGCGGTGCTCACCGTCGCGCAGGCCCTCGTGCTGCCCGCGCGGAAGGCGGAGCCCAGCGCGGGCAGCGTCCTCACGGACTGGCGCGAGGTCGTCGGCAACCGGACCTTCCTGGCCTTCGCCCTCGCCATGGTCGGCCTGTTCACCCTGGAGAGCCAGCTCTACCTGCTGCTGCCTGACGGCGTCCGGCGGGCGACCGGCTGGGACGGCGCGGCCGGCCTCGTCTTCCTCGTCGGAACGCTCGCCAACCTCGCCCTCCAACTGCGCATCACCCGGTCCCTCAAGACGCGGGGCAGCCGGTCCCGCTGGATCGCCGCCGGCCTCGCCCTGACGGGCCTGGCGTTCCTGCCCCCGGCGGTCGTGGCGGGCTCGGCGCCCGGCGGGTGGCTCGACGCCGTCCCCGTCCTGCTCGGCGCCCTCCTGCTGTACGTCGGTCTGATGGTCGCCACGCCCTTCGTCATGGAGCTGATCCCCCGCTTCGGCCGCCCCGAGCTGACCGGCACCTACTTCGGCGTCTTCTACGTCGTCTCGGGCGTCGCCGCCGCCGTCGGCAACACGGCCGTCGGCTGGGCCATGGACACCGGCGAGCGGGGCGGCTCCGGATGGCTGCCGTGGGTGTGCTGCGCGCTGTTCGGGCTGGCCTCGGCGGCCGGCGTGGCGTGGCTGCACCGGCGCGGCGCACTGCCCGGCAGTCCGGTGCCGGCCGCCGCGGCGCCGGCCGAGCAGAGGAGCATCGCGTGACGACCGGGCAGTCTGCTGCCGGCGGGGAGTATCGCGTGACGACCGGGCAGTCTCCGACCGGCGGCGGGCATCGCGTGACGACCGGGCAGTCTCCGATCGGCGGGGAGCATCGCGTGACGACCGGGCAGTCTCCGACCGGCGGCGGGCATCGCGTGACGACCGGGCAGTCTCCGACCGGCGGAGAGCATCGCGTGACGACCGGGCAGCCTTCCACCGGCGGGGAGCATCGCGTGACGACCGGGAGCCCTCCCACCGGCAACCTCCTCACCGACCACCCCGCCCTGTACGAGGCCCGCTTCCCCGACCCCGGCCGGATCGCCGGCCGCTGGGCCGAGGACCGCCTGCGCCGGTACGGCGCCGGGCCGCGCGTCCTGGACATGGGCTGCGGCACCGGCCGCGACGCCGCCCACCTGCACGCCGCCGGCCGCACGGTCACCGGCGCCGACCTCTCCGACGCGATGCTGGCGCACGCCCGCACCCACCACCCGGGCCCCGCCTACGTCCACGCCGACCTGCACGCGGCTGACCGGCGTGCTGTACCTGGTGTCCACGGCGGCGTTCCTCGGGGTCGGGGTCGCACCGGACGCCGCCGACTGGGCGGTCATGGTCGACCGCAACCGCACCGGCCTGTGGGTGCAGCCCTGGGCCGTGGTGGTGCCCGCCCTGCTGATCGTCGCGCTGACGACCGGCACCAACCTGCTCTTCGACGCCGTGTTGGAGAGGACACCGAAGAAGGGGGGACCCCGTCCATGAGCCTCGGCAACAACCCGCTCGCCGAACTGCGCGACCTGCGGGTGGAGGTCGACGGCCGCGCGATCGTCGACGGCGTGCGCCTGCGGGTGCTGCCCGGCAGGGTGACCGCCCTGGTCGGCGCCTCCGGCAGCGGCAAGACCACGACGGGCCTGGCGCTGCTGGGGGAGTTCCCGCCCGGCGCCCGCGTCACCGGGGAGGTACGCCTGACCTGCGACGGCCCGGTCGGCCACGTGCCCCAGCACCCCGCCGCCGTCCTCAACCCCGCCCGCCGCGCCGGCGCGCTCCTGAACGACCTGGCCCGCCTCCGGGTACGCCACCTGCCGCGCGGGCAGCGCCGCGCCGCGGCCCGCGCGCTCGTCCTGCGCGCCCTCGCCGACGCCCAGCTCCCCGACGGCGAGACGCTGGTGCGGCGGCACCCGCACCAGCTCTCCGGCGGTCAGCAGCAACGCCTCGTCCTGGCCCAGGCGCTCCTGCTGGGGGCGCGCGTCGTCGTCGCCGACGAACCCACCACCGGCCAGGACGCCCTGACCAAGAGCGGCGTCGTCGACCAGCTCGCGGCTCTGGCCGCCCGCGGCATCGCGGTCGTCCTGCTCAGCCACGACCTCGACGTGGTCCGCGCCCTCGCCGACGACGTCCTCGTCCTGCGGGCGGGACGCGTGGTGGAGTCGGGCCCGCCCGAACGGCTGTGGCCCGCTCCCCGCCACCCGTGGACCCGGGAACTCCTCGACGCCCGGCGCCCGCCCGCCGGCGCCCGGCCCGTCCCGGACACCGGCCGGCCGCCCGCTCTGCGGGTGCGCGACCTCACCGCCCGCCACCACGGTGCCGTGGCGCTGCGCGCGCCGGAACTCACCCTCCACCCCGGCACCTCGCTGGCCGTCGTCGGCCGCTCGGGCAGCGGCAAGACCACCCTGGCGCGCTGCCTGGCCGGCCTCCACCGCGACCACGACGGCGAGATCCTCCTCGACGGCACCCCGCTGCCGCGCAGCCTGCGCCACCGCACCCGCGCCCAGCTCGCCGCCGTGCAGTACGTGTTCCAGGACGTGCGCGCCGCCTTCGACGAACACCGGCGCGTCCTCGACCAGGTCGCCCGCACCGCGGTACGCCTGCGCGGCACGGACCCGGCGGCCGCCCGCGAGGAGGCCCTGACCACCCTGAACCGTCTCGGTCTCCCGCCCGGCCTGCCCCACCGCCGGCCGGCCCGGCTCTCCGGCGGCGAACTCCAGCGCGCGGCCCTCGCCCGGGCCCTGCTCGCCCGGCCCCGCGTCCTGATCTGCGACGAGATCACCTCCGGGCTCGACACCGTCACCCGGCGCGGCATCCTGGACGTCCTCACCGGTCTGCTGCGCGAGCGCGAGGACCTGTCCCTGGTCCTCGTCACCCACGACCTGGACACCGCCCGCCTGACCGACCACGTCGCCGTCCTCGACGCGGGCGAACTGGTCGAACAGGGACCCGCCCACCGCGTCCTGACCGACCCGCGCCACCCGTTCACCGTCTCCCTGACGCGCACGACGGCCCGCCTGGAGACGGGCACACGGCCATGACCGGCGGGACGTTGCCCGGGAGGGTCCGGGAGGGTCGGCGGGACCACGGGCGGGTGGGCGGACCCCGGGCGGGTGTCGGGGCGGTGCCCGCTCAGCGCGGGGCGGTGCCGGCGGCCGTCCCGTGGGCGTGCCCGCGCCACGCCTCGGCCCGCAGGTCGGCGTCGCACAGGACGTCCACCGCCGTGCACGCCAGGGCCTCCGTGGCCGCCAGGAGGACGCGCCGGGCCCGGTCGGAGGCCGCGGCGGCGGCGAACTCGGGTGTGTGGTCGGAGCCGTCCTCGCTCATGATCGCGACGAAGGGGTGGATGGCCGGCACCCGCCCGCTGACGTTCCCGATGTCCGACGAGCCGAGGTACACCCCCGGCACCGGCGGCGTCACGGTGATCCCGGCCCGGCGCAGGTGCGCCGCGAACCGCCCCGACAGCGCCCCGCTGTCGCGGAAGTGCTCGTAGCGCACGGTGGCACGCTCGACGACGCACGTGGTGCCGGTGGCGAGCGCCACGCCCTCGGCGGCGGACCGCACCCGCCCGGCGAGGTCGTCCAGGGCCTCCGTGGTGGCGGCGCGCAGCCCGAACAGCCCCTCGGCGTACTCCGGCACGATGTTGGTGGCCTTGCCGCCGTGCGTGACGATGCCCTGGACGTGCGAGGCCTCGGGCAGCCGCCGGCCGAGCGCGGCCAGCACGTTGAACAGCTCGACGAGGGCGGCGAGCGCGTCGACGCCCTCCGTGGGGTTGCCCGTCGGGTGGGCGGCGCGGCCGTGGAAGCCGACCCGGTACTGCTCCTGCGCCGTCAGCGGCGCCCGGACCCAGTCGTACACCCCCGGATGGAACATGAGCGCGGCGTCGACGTCGTCGAAGACGCCCGCCTCCACCTCCAGCACCTTGCCCCCGCCGCCCTCCTCGGCCGGGCTGCCCACCGCCAGCACCGACCCGGCGTCCGGCCCCAGCGCGGCGCGGGCGGCGATCGCCGCGCCCAGGCCGGCGGCGGCGATCAGGTTGTGCCCGCACGCGTGGCCGAGGCCGGGCAGGGCGTCGTACTCCAGCAGCAGTGCCACCGCGGGCCGCCCCCGGCCGTGGCGCGCGGTGAACGCGGTCGGCAGGCCCGCCACGTCCTGCCGCACCTCGAACCCGGCCCGGCGCAGCTCACCCGTCAGCAGCGCGCAGGCCCGCCGCTCGGCGAAGGCGTACTCGGGGTCGGCGTGCAGTGCCGACGCGACGCCCCAGAGGGCGTCCGCCCGCTCCGTCACCTCCTGGTGGACGCGGCGGTGGAGGGCGTCGGGATCGCGGTGCACACGGCCTCCCGGGCGTCGGGGGGTGTCCTTCCGACCCACCGGGTTCCACCGGGCGGCGCGTCGACACCCCGTCCGCGCGGCGGCCCGGCGGCGCGGGACGCCGACGGGTCCCGCGAGCCCGGTGCCGTGCGCGCCGTCGTGCCCGACGAGGGCGGCCACCGCCGGGAACCGGACGGGCCCGCCTCAGCCGTCGGCCGGCAGGGGGGACGCGACGGCCGCCGCCAGGGCAGCCAGTTCCTCCGGGCTGCGCGGGCCGGCCTCGCCCTCGGCCAACGCGCCCTGCGCCCGCAGCAGCCGGGCCGCGGCGACGCCCCAGGGCAGCCGCAGCCCCGCCGCGCCGAGCAGGTCGGCGCGGGCCAGGGTCGGGGCGGCGGGCCCGGTGTGGACGCCGGAGGGGGTGAGGAGGGCCGCGTCGTCGGCCCAGCGCAGGGCCAGGTCGACGTCGTGGGTGGCCATCACGACCGTGGTGCCGGTGGCGCGCAGGGCGTCGAGCGTGGCCAGGAGGCGCTCCTGGCCGTCCGGGTCGAGTCCCGCGGTCGGCTCGTCGAGGACGAGCACGCGCGGCCGCATCGCGACGGCGCCCGCGATCGCCGTCCGCTTGCGCTGCCCGTAGGAGAGCAGATGGGTGGGCCGGTCGGCGAGGGCGGTGATGTCCAGGGCGGCGAGCGCCTCCGCCACCCGGGCCCGTACCTCGGCGTCGGGCAGCCCGAGGTTCAGCGGCCCGAACGACACGTCCTGCGCGACGGACGCGGCGAACAGCTGGTCGTCCGGGTCCTGCACCACCAGCTGGACGGTCGTCCGCAGCCCGGTCAGCCCCTTGCGGTCGTACACCACCGGCCGCCCGTCGACCGTCACCGTCCCGGCGCGCGGCCGCAGTCCGCCGCTGAGCAGCCGCATCAGGGTCGTCTTGCCGCTGCCGTTGCGGCCGAGCAGGGCGAGCGCGCGGCCCTCGCGGACCGCGAAGTCGAGGCCGTCGAGCACGGCCGGGCCGTCCTCGTACGCGAAGGAGACGCCCCGCAGGGCCACCGGCTCGCTCATCAGAACTCCTTCGTGGATACTCCGGCCTTCAGGCCGGGGAGGAAACGAAGCTCCTGCGGAGCACGACAGAGCAATAGAGCTAGGGCGATTCGGCGTCTGCGACCACCGGCCGACACCCTGCTCACACGGAAACTGATAGAGCGTGAGGCGTGAAGCAGCAGGTCAAGCGGGCTTTCAAGTACCGCTTTCATCCCACGGACGAGCAGGCGGCTGAGCTGTCCCGCACGTTCGGCTGCGTCCGCCTCGTCTACAACAAGGCGCTGGAGGAGCGCACGCGGGCTTGGTACGGCGAGCAGCGTCGTGTCTCCTACGTGCAGTCGTCCGCCGCGCTGACGAAGTGGAAGAAGACCGAGGAACTGGCCTTCCTCAACGAGGTGTCCTCCGTCCCGCTCCAGCAGGCGCTTCGCCATCTCCAGACGGCGTTCGGGAACTTCTTCGCCAAGCGGTCGAAGTACCCGCGGTACAAGTCGCGGAAGAAGTCCCGCGCGTCGGCCGAGTACACCCGCAGCGCCTTCAAGTGGCGTGACGGGCAGCTCACGCTGGCGAAGACGGCGGAGCCCCTGGACATCCGCTGGTCCCGTCCCCTTCCCGAAGGGGCGGAGCCGACGACGGTGACCGTGTCCCGCGACCGTGCGGGCCGCTGGTTCGTGTCCCTGCTGTGCGAGGACACCATCACCCCCGCGCCCGCCACCACGGCGGCCGTCGGCATCGACGCCGGGATCACCTCCCTCGTGACCCTGTCCACCGGGGAGAAGGTCACCAACCCCAAGCACGAGCGCCGTGACCGCGCCCGTCTCGCGAAGGCTCAGCGGGAGCTGTCGCGCAAGGCGAAGGGCTCGGCGAACCGGGAGAAAGCCCGCCGCAAGGCCGCCCGCGTCCACGCCCGGATCACCGACCGGCGCCGCGACTTCCTCCACAAGCTGTCGACTCGACTCGTCCGTGAGAACCAAACGGTCGTGATCGAGGACCTCACCGTCCGCAACCTGCTGAAGAACGGCAAGCTCGCGCGCGCCGTCTCCGACGCGTCGTGGACGGAACTCCGCTCCATGCTGGAGTACAAGTGCGCCTGGTACGGGCGCGAACTCGTCGTGGTCGACCGCTGGTTCCCCAGCTCCAAGCTGTGCGGAACCTGCGGCACGGTCCGCGAGAAGCTGCCGTGGAACGTCCGCGAGTGGACGTGCGCCTGCGGCGCGGTGCATGACCGCGACGTGAACGCGGCACGCAACATCCTGGCCGCCGGGCTGGCGGCGTCTGCCTGTGGAGGCGGTGTAAGACCTCAACGGGAGTCCTCCCGGACGGGGCGGTCGTCGATGAAGCAGGAACCCCAGCGGGCGACCGCTGGAATCCCCCGCCTTCAGGCGGGGGAGGAAGTCAAGACAGGGGCCCTTCCACGACGACGAGGGTGAGGGCGGCCACCGCTGCGAGGAGCGCGCAGCTCGCGGCCGTGAAGCGGACGGAGACGCGGGCCTCGGGCACCAGGACGCGCAGGGTGCCGTCGTAGCCGCGCCCGGCGAGCCCGGTCTGGAGCCGCGCCGCCCGGTCGAAGGCCCGCACGAAGGCGGTGGCGCCGAGCCCCGCGAGGGAGCGCCACTCGGCGGCCCGCGAGGTGTGCCCGAGCCGGGCCGCCTGGGCCTCCCGGATCCGCCGCACGGAGTCCAGCAGCAGGAAACTCATGCGGTACGTGACCAGGGCGACGTCCACGACCGGCGCGGGCACGCCGGCCCGCACCAGCCGCGGCAGCAGGTCTGACACGGGGGTGGTGAACGCGAACAGCAGCACGCCGAGGGAGGCGGCCGAGGTGCGCAGCATCAGCTCCCCGGCCCGCGTGGGCCCGCCGTCGGCCAGGCCCACGAAGGCGCCGGGCCCGCCCACCCGCACCAGCAAGGGCAGGGCACCGGTGACGCAGAAGCCCAGCGGCACCCGGTAGGCGCGCCACAGCCGGCGGGCCGGCACCCCCGCCGGGCCCAGCAGCAGGGCGAGCGCCGTCACCAGCACCAGGGCCGCGCCCGGCCAGGGCGGCAGGGAGATCGCGAGCAGGGTCAGCCCGAGTCCGAGTACGGCCTTGTCCACGGGGTGACGGCGGCGCCAGCGGCTGCTGTGCGCCGCCGCGTCGATCGGCAGCACGAAGTCTCAGGCCCGTCCCCGCGCGGACTTCCCGGTGCCGGGGGCACCGTCCGCCGTCGCGGTCCCCTCCGCACGCTCCGCGCCGTCCGGGCCGTCGTCCGGGGCCGTCCGGTGCGCGGTCTCCGGGGCGTCCGGCAGGGCCCTCGCCCGCAGTTCGCCCTGCCGCCGGCCCCGGCGCAGGCCGAAGTAGTAGGCGAGGACGCCCGCGCCCAGCGCCGCCTGGACGGCGAACAGCGCCGACTCGATCTCACCGGACGGCGGCTCGTACAGCGGGGAGAACCACGGTTCGTAGTCCGGCTCGATCTCGGTGATCGCCGTCTCCGCCTCGGCGTCGGAGCCCGCGAACGGCTCCTTCTTGCCGTCGCCCAGGCCCAGGGCCAGCGGCAGCACCGCGAGGGCGACCACCACGAGCAGCAGCAGGGCGTTGATCCTCGTGTTGCGGCTCACCGGGCCACCGCCTCCGTCCCGGTCGGCTGCTCCGTCCGCCGCCCGGTGACGAGCACGCCGAGCCGGGTCAGTTCGCCCTTGCTGGACTGCACCAGCAGGCGCATCACGAGGACGGTGAGCAGACCCTCGCTGACCGCGAGCGGGATCTGCGTGACGGCGAAGATGGAGCCGAACTTGCCGAGCGCGCCCAGGAACCCGCTGCCCGGGTCGGGGAACGCCAGCGCCAGCTGCACGCTGGTGACGCAGTACGTGGACAGGTCGGCGACGAACGCGCCGGAGAACACCGTGACCATCAGCGGTACGGCGAGCCGCCGCAGCAGCCGGTACGTGCCGTAGCCGGCCCAGGGACCGACGATCGCCATCGAGAAGGCGTTGGCGCCGAGCGTGGTCAGCCCGCCGTGCGCGAGCAGCAGCGCCTGGAAGAGCAGGGTGATGGTGCCCAGCACCGTCATGACCGGCGGCCGGAAGAGGATGGCGCCCAGGCCGGTCCCGGTGGGGTGCGAACAACTGCCGGTCACCGAGGGCAGCTTGAGAGCGGACAGGACGAACGTGAAGGCTCCGGAGGCGCCGAGGAGGAGAGTGCTCTCCGGGTGCTCCCGCACCTCACGGCTCAGTGCGCGGACTCCGTGGACGACGAACGGCGCCGACGCGACGCCCCAGGCGACCGCGTGCGCCGGAGGAAGGAAACCCTCGGCTATGTGCATGGCTCAGCAGACCCTCTCCAGCACCTCGTGGATGGTTGACGCGCCTTGGCCGGTCTCCTGGCTGACGGGTACCACCGCCCGTGCTCCGCCTTCCCGGGTCCGAGGACCCAGTGGCTGCCCGCGAGGGCCGGAGCCGGACTTCCCGATCACAGTGGCGAGGGCCGCACCGGCATCACACCGGATTTCCCGTTCACCAAGGCGTGGTGACAGTAGTGCGCGGACCGGGGCGGTGACAAGCGGCAACGGGGGCGCGCGAACGGCGGGCGACGGCTCACGCCCCGGCGCACACCCGCCCCGGGCGCGCCGCCCGAATCGCCGTACGCCCGCCCCGGGTACGCCGCCCGACCGCGCACGCCACCGACCGCATACGCCCGCCCGGCGGGGCCTCCGGGCCTCCGGGCCTCCGGGCCCCCGCCCTCCCGGATCAGCGGCCCCGCCAGTCCAGGCAGACCACCAAGGCGTCGTCCTCCGGAGTCCGTTCGCCGCGGTGGCGGGTGAGTTCGCGCAGGACGGCGTGCGGTACCTCGGCCGCCGGCAGCAGGCGGGTGGCCTGGATCGCCCGGGCGAGGGGGGCGTCGCCGTACGTCTCTCCGCCGGGGGAGGCGACCGCGTGCACGCCGTCGCTGACGAAGACTAGGCGGTCGCCGGGCTCGGCCCGGACCTCCTGCTCCACGTAGTCGGTCTCCTCGAACATGCCGAGCGGCAACTGGGCGTCGAGGGGGATCCGTTCCACGCTGCCCCCGCGCAGCCTCAGCATGCGCGGCGAACCGGCGTCCACCACCCGGGCGCGTCCCGTCGTGAGGTCGAGGTCGACCATGAGGACCGACAGGTAGCAGCGGCCCCGGTAGTGGGCGTGCACGGCCTGGTCGGCGAGGGCCGCCTGGTCCGCGAGGGACAGGCCGGCCCGCCGGGCGTTGCGCAGCGCGGTGATGGCCAGGCCGGTCAGCAGGGAGGCCTCCGTGCCCTCGCCCATACCGTTGGTGACGTACAGCATCAGGCGGTCGGCCGTCACGGACCAGTCGTAGTTGTCGCCGAAGACCGCGTAGGCGGGCTCCAGTTGCGCGCCCAGATCGAACTCGGGGCGGCTGCACGACCGGCCCGGGAGCAGGTGCCACTGCATCTCGGCGGCCAGGGTGAGCCGGTCCTTGCGTCTCGCCTGGAGATAGAGGTCGGTGTCCCGCTCGGCCACGATCAGCTCGTGCCCCAGCGCCCGGGCGATCTCCGTGAGCTCGGCCAGCACGTCGTCGGCCGGCCGCGGCAGGGTCACCGTCAGCACGCCGAGCCGGTCGCCGCGCACGGAGACCGGCAGGTGCGCCCGCACCCGCCCGTCCCGGACGGCCTCCACGAACGGCTCCTGCGAGCCGAACGCCCGGCCGGCCGGGCCGTCGTGCACGGACACCGGTTCCGCGGTGTGCGGCAGCTCGGACACCGGTTGCAGCACCGTCAGACCGTAGTCGGCGAGGTACAGCTCGACGGAGTCCGCCGCGTACTGACGGAGCAGTACGCCGCGGACCGCGTCGAGCACCTCGTGGGGGGCCGCCGTCCGCAGCGCGCGCTCGGCGGTCGCCAGTGCGTTCACGGTGGTCACAACATCAACCTTTCGTCGAATCCGTCGAATCCTTGGCGGCCCCGTGCGCGCACGGGGCCCTCGGTGCGGCCGCGCCCGCCGTGCCGCCGCCCCCTCCCCGGGCGCGCGACGAGGCCCGCTCACGCGGTCCCTAGTACGCTGGCGGTCGACCCAGTGCCTGCGAGAGTGTGGACCGTGACTGCCTTCCGCCATCGCCCGGAGCCCGAAGAGGTCGCACGGGTCACCGCGACGGCCGCGGAGCTGCTGGAAGTCCTGTGGGGCAGGGCCTCGACCGCCCCCGCCTCCGCGTCCCAGTTGCGCGTGCTGCTGATCCTCGAGCACCACGAGGGCATCAATCTGCGCACCCTCGCCGACTCGCTCGCCTCGACCCCGCCGTCGACCAGCCGGCTCTGCGACCGGTTGCAGGCCTCCGGGCTCGTCGAACGGGCGGTGAGCCCGGCCGACCGGCGCGAGGTGCGGCTGTGTCTCAGCGGCCGGGGGCGGGCCTTCCTCGCGGATCTGCGCGTGCGCCGGGAGCAGCAGGTGCAGGCGGTGCTGGCGGTGATGCCCGCCGCCCGGCGGGTCGCGCTGCTGGAGGGGCTGGAGGCCTTCTGCGACGCGGCGGCGACGCTGATACACGACGACGCCGGGAACTCCGGCAGCCGGATCGCCTGACCATTCCCGCTCCCTCCCGCTCCGTGGCCGTCTCCGGAGATGCGGATACCCCGAACCCGCCCCGACCTGCGCCGCCGACGACGGAATGTCGGCGGACGCGCTCTCGGCGGACGCGCGTGATCCACGGTCCCGCGGCCCGGCCGACGCATGCGACGGGCCGTGCGGGTTACTCCGGTCCCATGGCACGGACATCGAAACCCCGACTGACGCCGGGCCCGGACGAGCAGGTGGAGCGACGGGCACCCGACGAGCCCACCCAGTTGCCGAGACGTTCCTGGCTGGCGGTGCTGAAGGGCACGGTGCGCGAGTTCCAGGACGACGAGCTCACCGACCGCGCGGCCGCCCTGACGTACTACGGAGTGCTGTCGCTGTTCCCGGCGCTGCTCGTGCTGGTGTCCCTGTTGGGCGTCGCCGGCCGATCCGCCACGGACCAGGTCCTGGAGAACGTGCGGACACTGGCGCCGGGCTCGGCACGCGACATCATCAGCGACGCGGTGCAGCAGCTCCAGGGCCGCGGCGGCGTCGGCTCGATCATGGCGCTCGTCGGTATCGTCCTCGCGGTGTGGTCGGCCTCCGGCTACGTCGCCGCGTTCATCCGCAGCGCCAACGCCGTGTACGACATGCCGGAGGGCCGTCCCGTGTGGAAGGTGCTGCCGGTGCGGGTCGGCGTCACGGTGGTGCTGCTCGTACTGGCGGTGATCAGCGCCCTGATCGTGGTGTTCACCGGGGGCCTGGCCCGCCGGGCCGGCGAGGCGCTCGGCATCGGGGACACCGCGCTGACGGTCTGGTCGATCGCGAAGTGGCCGGTGCTGGTGGTCCTGGTCACCATGATGATCGCGCTGCTGTACTGGGCGACGCCGAACGTGAAGGGGCGCGGCTTCCGCTGGATCACCCCGGGCAGCGTGCTGGCACTGCTGATCTGGCTGGTCGCCTCCGCCGGCTTCGCGTTCTACGTGGCGAACTTCGCCTCGTACAACAAGACCTACGGCACGCTCGCCGGTGTGATCGTCTTCCTGGTGTGGCTGTGGATCAGCAACATCGCGATCCTGCTCGGTCTGGAGTTCGACGCGGAGATGGCCCGCCAGCGTGCCGTGGCGGGCGGGCTGCCGAAGGACGAGGAGCCGTACGTACCGCCGCGCGACACCCGGGCGTGGAGCGAGGAGGACCAGCGCCGCCTGGAGTGAGCGGGCGGCGCGGCCCCGGCCCCCGCGGGCTCGTGACGCCCCGCGGGGGCCCGCTTATCCGCTTCATTCGCTGAGGGTGCGGCGCGGCGAACGTCCGTAGGCGCCGCGGTACAGGGTGGCGAAGCGGCCCGGGTGGAAGAAGCCCCAGCGGGCCGCGACGGCGGTGACCGTGGTGCCGTCCGCCGGGTCCGCCGCCAGCAGGTCGGCGTGGGCGCGGGACAGGCGCACCCGGCGCAGATGGGCCAGGGGCGTGGTGTCCAGATGGCGGCGGAAGGCGTACTGCAGGGCCCGTACGGTGACATGGGCGGCCGCGGCGATGTCGGCGACGGTGAGGGGCTCGTCGGCGTGGTCGTCCAGGTAGGCGAGCGCGCGGCGCAGGGTGGCGGGGTGCGCGTCGTTGCGGTCGGCCGGGGTGGGGTCGGTGAGCGCCGTGTTGGGGAAGGCGGCCAGCACTCCCGCCGCCAGGTGCTGCGCGGCCGTCGAGGTGATCAGCGGCTGGCCGGCGAGCTCGGGGTCGGACAGGATGTGGTCGCGCAGGTAGCCGATGGAACGGGCGAGGTGCCGGGCCGCGGCCGGGGAGTGCGGCCGGTGGCCGGTCAGCCGCACCGGTTCGGCCCGGTGTCCGGGCGCGCCGGCGGCGACCTGCGTGAGCAGGCCGGGATCCAGCATCGTGATGTTGTAGCGGGCGTTGCAGACGCGGCCCGAGTACGGCAGCTCCGGCGGCGCGAACGACACCACGTCCCCCGGGCCGAAGGCGTCCTCGGCGCCGCCGTCGACGGCGTGGTCCCGGATGGTCCCGTCGTGGACGAGGCACAGGCAGATCCGGCCCAGGGGCGTGACCGAGTAGCTCATCTCGAAGTCCAGGTCGAGCTCGTCCACGGTCACCGACGGGATGCCGGTCCGGGTGATCCGGGCCCGCCCGGTCCCCGGGGCGCTGCTGCCGATGTGCATGCGCGCGTAGGCCCGGCTGAGGAAGTCCTCGGTCAGCCCCAGGTCGTCGCTGTCGAAGAACAGTGTGCTCATCTCGGCCCCGTCCGGTGTCCGTGGTGCCCTGCGCCGCGCAGGGCGTGAGGTCCGGCGGCCGGGCCGCCCGCCCGCGGCGGGGGGCACGGGGCGCCGGCCGTCCGCCCTCCTCGCCTGCCCGGCATCGGGGACCGCATTCGTTTTCCGGACGGACCCGGTGATGCCGTTCGTTCCGGGGGCGGACGAGGCGGTCCCGGCAGGGGCAGGATGGAACGGCGTGGCACGGTGTGATCGTCGTGGATCGCCCGCACGGAGACCGGACGAGGAGGGGAGGCGGCTCGCCATGGCCACGGAGGAGGAGCTCAACGAGCGGATCGGGGTCCTCGAGGAGGAGATCGGCCAGCTGAGGCACGCCGTCGTCTCCCATGCCGTCGTCGACCAGGCGATCGGCGTGGTCGTCGCCGTCGGCCACCTCCGCCCCGAGCAGGGCTGGGAGGTCCTCAAGGAGATCTCCCAGCACACCAACACCAAGCTGCGCGAGGTCGCGGAGTACGTGGTCCAGGGGGCCCACTGCCGCTGGCTGCCCGACGAGATCCACCGGGCGCTCGTGGACGCCCTGCGACGCGCGCAGGAGGGATGAGCCCCTCCGGGGCCTCCTCCCGGCCCGGTGCACCGATGTCCTTCGATGCACCGATGTCCTCCGGTGCACCCGTGTCCTCCGGCGCACCTCGGATCCCCGTCCCCCGTCCCCCCGTTCCCCTGGGTGACTCTCGGTGATCTTCCTGTCGTACAGTCGGATCGCGTGAGGCACGAACGGAACCTACGCGGGGACGACGCGCGCCCGGAGTCCGTGCGGTTCGCGGTCCTGGGGCCCGTGCGGGTGTGGCGGGGGAGCGCCGAACTGGAGCCCGGCGGCCCCCAGGAGCGGGCCTTCCTGGGGCTGCTGCTGGTCAGGGCGGGACAGCCGGTCGCCGTGGACGAGATCGTCGACGTGCTGTGGGGGGCCGAACCGCCGCGCAGCGCGGTCAACGTGGTCCGCCGGCACGTCGGGACGCTGCGCCGGCTGCTGGAGCCCTCGCTCGCCCCGCGCGCCGAGGGCCGGTGGCTGGTGCGGGACGCGGGCGGATACCGCCTGGTGACGGACCGTGACTCCCTGGACCTGCTGGCCTTCCGCGCGCTGCGGGAGGCCGGACGGCACAGCGTGCGGGAGTCACCCGCGCGGGCACTGGACCTGCTCACCGAGGCGCTCGCGCTGTGGCACGGTCCGGTCGCCGCCGGGATCCCCGCGCACGCCCGCGCCCACCCGGCGTTCGGCGCCACCGAGAGGGAGCGGCTCGCGGCCCTGCGCGAGGCGGCCGAAGCGGCCCTGCGCGCGGGCGCGCCGGACGCGGTCCTGCCCCGGCTGCGCCTCGCCGCCGCCGAGCATCCGCTGGACGAACCCCTGCAAGCCGGCCTGATCCTCACCCTCGCGGCCGCGGGCCGCCGCCCCGAGGCGCTGGACGCCTACGACGCCGTACGCCGACGGCTCGCCGACGACCTGGGGATCGACCCGGGGCCGGAGCTGCGGGAGGCGCGGGAGGCGGTACGGCGGCAGGAGCGGGAGACGGTGCCGCCGTCCACCCCGGCCGCCGGGGCGGGCGCCCCCGCCGCCCCGGCCGCCTCCTTCCCCGCCCCGGCCCAGCTGCCGCACGACATAACGGCGTTCACCGGCCGCGACACCGAACTGGACGAGCTGATCGCCCTGCCCGGCCTGGACGGTCCGGGCCCGGACACCGTCGTGATCAGCGCCATCGGCGGCATGGCCGGCGTCGGCAAGACCACCCTCGCCGTCCACTGCGCCCACCGGATCGCCCACCGCTTCCCCGACGGACAGCTCTACGTCAACCTGCGCGGCTTCGACCCGTCCGGCGCGGCCGTGGAGCCGGGGGAGGCCGTCCGCGGGTTCCTGGACGCCCTCGGGGTGCCGCCGGAACGCGTGCCCCACGGCCTGGCCGCGCAGGCCGCGCTCTACCGCAGCACGCTGGCCGGACGGCGGGTCCTCGTCGTCCTGGACAACGCCCGCGACAGCGACCACGTACGACCGCTGCTGCCCGGCTCGCCCGGCTGCCTCGCCCTCGTCACCAGCCGCGACGGACTGTCCGCACTGGTGTCCGCCGCCGGCGTCCACGCGCTGACGCTGCGGCCGTTCGGCGCCGCCCAGGCGCGGGCCCTCCTCGTCCGCCGCCTCGGCGCGGGCCGGGTCGAGGCCGAGCCGCGCGCCGCCGACGAGATCGGCGCCCTGTGCGCCGGGCTGCCCCTCGCCCTCGCCTGTGTCGCCGCCCGCGCCGCCGCCCACCCCCACTTCCCGCTCGCCGCCATCGCCGCCGAACTGCGCGAGGCCCACGGCAGCCTCGACGCCTTCGCCCGCTCCGACGCCTCCGTCGACGTGAGCACGGTGTTCTCCTGGTCCTCGCGGGAGGTGTCGGAGCAGGCCGCCCGCCTGTTCCGGCTGCTCGCCCTGCACCCCGGCCCCGACTTCTCCCTGCCGGCGGCGGCCGCGCTGGCCGGCCTGCCGGTGCGCCGGACCCGGCCCCTGCTGGCCGAGCTGACCGCCCTGCACCTCGTCACCGAGCACAGCCCCGGCCGCCACGCCTTCCACGACCTGCTGCGCGCCCACGCCGCCGAACTGCTCGACGAGCGGCACACCGAGGACGAGCGAACCGCGGCCCTCCACCGGCTCCACCACCACTACCTGCACACCGCCCACGCCGCGGACCGGCTGCTCGCCCCCAACTCCGACCCGCTGCCCCCGCCGCCCGCCCCGGACGGCGTCCACCCCGAGCCGCTCGCCGACGTCGGCCGGGCCCTGGACTGGCTCACCGCGGAGCACACGGTGCTGCTCGCCGTCGTCGAGGCGGCCGCCGCCCGCGGACACGAACGGCTCGCCTGCCGGCTGGCCTGGTCGCTGGAGCCGTTCTTCGACCGGCGCGGCCACTGGCACGACGGACTCGCCGTCCAGCGCACCGCCCTCGACGCCGCCCGGCGCCTCGACGACCCCGCCCTCCTGGCCCGCGGGCTGCGCGCGCTCGCCCGCATCGAGGGCCGCCTCGGACTGCACGAGGACTCCGTCCCGCGCCTGGAACACGCCCTGGAGCTCTTCACCGCGCTGGGCGACGACACCGGCCGCGCCCACACCCACCGCAGCCTCGGCTGGGAGAGCGAACAGCGCGGCGACCTCCCCGGCGCCCTGCGCCACAACCAGCTCGCCCTCGGCCTGTTCCGCGCCCTCGGCGACCGGGCCGCGCAGGCCGCCGTCCTGAACTCCGTCGGCTGGTACCACGCCCTGCTCGGCGCGTACGAGCGGGCCCTCACCCACTGCTCGGAAGCCCTGCCCATGCTCCAGGAGCTCGGTGACCGCTACGGACAGGCCGCCACCTGGGACAGCATCGCCTACGCCCACCACTGCCTGGGCCGCCACCCGCACGCCCTGCTCGGCTACCGCAACGCCCTCGCCCTCATGCGCGACCTCGGCGTGCCCTACGTCGAGGCCGACATCCTCGGCCGCGTCGGCGACACCCACCAGGCCATGGGCGACCGGGACGGCGCCCGCGCCGCCTGGGAGGAGGCGCTCGCCCTGCTCAAGGCCCTCGGCCACCCCGACGCCGAACGGATCGAGGCCCGTCTGACCGGAACGACCGGCCGCGCCGGCGCCTGCTGACCGCCGGCCCGCGCCCCACCGCCCCGCCCCCGCCCCGCGCCGGACGCGTTCCTAGGATGGCACCGGGTGCCGGGGACGGAAGGAGATGGTCGGCGGGTGCGGTTCGAGGTGCTGGGGCCCGTACGGGCGTGGCGGGACGGACACGAGCTCGACCTGGGGTTCCCCCAGCAGCGCGCCCTTCTGGCCCTGCTGCTGGCCCACACCGGCCGGCCCGTGCCGACGAGCGAGATCCTCGACGTGCTGTGGGCCGAACGCCCGCCCGCCAGCGCACTGAACGTGGTGCGCCGGTACGCCGGTGCGCTGCGCCGGCTGCTGGAACCTCAGCTGCCGCCCCGCGCCCCCGGCGGACGGCTGCGGCGCCACCCCGGCGGCTACCTCCTGGCGGCGGACCCGGACGAGGTCGACCTGCTGCGCTTCCGCGAACTGACCCGGCAGGGCAAGCGGGCCGCGGCCACCGGACGGCCCGAGACGGCGGCCGGCCGCTTCACCGAGGCGCTCGGCCAGTGGCGCGGCCCGGTGGCGATGGGCATACCGGCGTCCGCGCGCGAGCACGTCCAGTTCACGGCCGTGGAGCGCGAACTCCTGCACACGGCCGGGCTCGCGGCCGACGCCGCCCTGCTGTGCGGCCGCGCCGAGCACGTCCTGCCCGCCCTGCGCAGGGCCGCCGTACTCGACCCGCTCGACGAGTCGCTGCACGCCCGGCTGGTCCTGTCGCTGGCGGCCTGCGGTCTCCAGGCGGAGGCGCTGACGGCGTACGAGGACGTCCGCAGGCGGCTGTCGGCGGAACTCGGCATCGCGCCCGGCGCCGAACTGGCGGCGGCGCACACGCGGGTGCTGCGCCAGGAGGTGGGCAGGCTGCGGTCCGGGCCGGCCGTGGACGTCGGACGGGCGGTGCCGGTCCTGCGGCTCGGCCCCGCCCCCGGGGCGCCCGCCCCCGCCGCCCGCCCCGCCCAGCTGCCCCCCGACCCCGTCGCCTTCGCCGGCCGCCGGGCCGAGCTGGAGTGGCTGACGGCCCACACGGGACCGGCCGAGGACGGAGGAGGGGCGCCGACGGCCGTGCTGATCGGCGGGACGGCGGGCATCGGCAAGACGGCGCTCGCCGTGCGCTGGGCGCGCCGCGCCGCCCACCGCTTCCCGGACGGCCTGCTCCACGTCGCGCTGGACGGGTTCACCCCGGGCCGGCCCGCCGTGCGGCCCGAGGAGGCGCTGCGCGGCATGCTCGCGGCGCTGGGCGTCCCCGCCCCGCGCCTGCCGGACGGCCTGGCCGCCCTGACCGGCCGGTACCGCACCCTGCTGGCCGGCCGCCGCGTCCTCGTGCTCCTCGACGACGCCGCCGGCACGGAGCAGCTGCGTCCGCTGCTGCCCGCGGCACCGGGCTGCCTGGCGCTGGTCACCAGCCGGCACGCCCTGCCCGGCCTGATCGCGTCGGGTGCCCGCCCGCTGCGCCTGGACCCGTTGCCCGCCGAGGACGCCCGCGAGGCGCTGGCGCTGCGCGTCGGAGCCGGCCGGCAGGCCGCCGAAGCGGGCGCCGCCGACGAGATCGTCGCCCGCTGCGGCGGGCTGCCGCTGGCCCTGACCGCCGTCGCCGCACACGCCGCCGCCCGCCCCGACGTGCCCCTCGCGGCCCTCTCCGCCGAACTCCGCGACCCCCGGCGGATCCTCGACGCCCTCACCGCCCCCGGCCTCGCGTCCGACCCGCGCACCGCCTTCCTCGGCTCCTACCGGCTGCTCCCGCCGGACAGCGCCCGCCTGTTCCGCCTCCTGCCCCGCCACCGGGGCCCCGGCCTCACCCCGGCGGGCGCCGCGGCGCTCACCGGCCTGCCGGTACGCCGCGCCCGCCTGCTGCTCGCCGAGCTCGCCGACGCCCACCTGGTCACCGAGCACGCACCGGGCCACTACGGGCTGCACGACCTGCTGCGGGTGTTCGCGGCGGAGCGCGCGGAGGAGGAGGGCGCCGAGGCCGCCTCGTGAGGCGTGGACAGGGCTCCGACCTGCGGGTCTCTTCGCGATGTCACTCTTTTTGCACTCTGTCCTGCCTACGGTCCGGGCGACGAGACCGACAGTCGCTCCGGAGGCAACGGCGGATGTCCACCACCAGCATCATCGACACGCGGGTCCGCCGGACGCCCCCGGGCGTCGAGATCACGACCGGCGAGCGCGGCCCCGGCCCGCTGCCGGGGGAGCGCTCGCCGCACCCCGCGCACCGGCTGCGCGCCACCGAGGGCGGGGAGTACCTCTTCGTCGGCGTGCGGGGCGGCTCGGCAGCCCCCGACCCCGACCCGCTCACCCTGCCCCTCGCACCGGGCGACCTCTGCTTCTACGACGCCCGCCACCCGGCGGCACTCGACTTCCCCGAGCGGTTCCGGGCGACGGTGTTCCTGGTCCCCGCCGAGCTGCTCGCCCTGACGCCCGCCGACGCGCGGCGGATCGCGCGGACACCGGTCGCCCGGGCGTCCCGGCTCGGCACGCTGTTGTCGCCGCTGCTGTCCGACCTCGCCCGCACCGCCTCCGCGGCCCGGCCGCACGTCGGCGAGATGCTCGCCCGGAACGCCGTGAACCTGCTCGCCACCCTGGCCGCCGAACAGCTGGAGGCGCACGCGCCGCGCACCCCGGACGGGCAGTCACCGGTGCTGGTCCGGATCCTGGAGTACGTCGAACTCCATCTGACCGAGCCGGACCTGTCCCCGGAGGCCCTCGCCCGCGCCCACCACATCTCCGTGCGCTACCTGCACAGACTGTTCCAGGACGAGGGCACCACGGTCGGCAGCTGGATCCTGCGCCGCCGCCTGGAGGAGTGCCGGCGGGACCTGGTGCGCCACGGCCGGGGCGGCCGGACCATAGCGGCCGTGGCGGGCCGCTGGGGCTTCACCAGCGCCACCCACTTCAGCCGGGTCTTCCGCGCCGCCTACGGCATGTCCCCGCGCGAGTGGCGGGACACCGCCGGGCGGGACACCGCCGGGCGGGACACCGCCGGGCGGGACACCGCCGGGCGGTACTGAGCCACCGCGCCGGCCCCGCGCCGGCACGGTGTGACATCCTGCCGCCGTCACCGGACACGACGTCGACGCCGCCGCCGTCACCGGACACGACGTCGACGCCGCCGCCGTCACCGGACACGACGTCGACGCCGCCGCCGTCACCGGACACGGCGTCGACGACGCCGCCGTCACCGGACACGGCGTCGACGACGCCGGACACCGCTCCCGCGATCCCCGGGCCCACGCCGCTTCCCGTCCCCCCGCGCCGACAGGCCGAACCGGCACGACGGCGCCCGGCCGTTCCCCGGACCACTGCGCCGGGCCTCCAGCGCACCGCCCCGCCGTGCGCTGTGAGGACAGTGCCGGTGCACGCGCGGACCATTTCCGGCCGCCCGGGCGACATAGCGTGCCGGGGCAGGACAGCACACCGCCAACAGCAGGAGACGCCCATGTCCGACGTCGTCGAACCGGTCCGACCGGTACTGGAGCCCGAGGCCGCCGCGTTCGCCGAGGCGACCGCCAACCCGCCGTACCTGTTCGACCTGCCGCCGGCGGAGGGGCGCAAGGCCGTCGACGAGGTCCAGTCCGGCGAGATCGACAAGCCGGCCGTCGACGAGGAGTGGATCACCGTCTCCGGCGGACCCACGGGCAGTGTCCGCGCCCGCATCGTCAAGCCCGCCGGCGCCACCGGCACCCTGCCGGTGATCGTCTACATCCACGGCGCCGGCTGGGTGTTCGGCAACGCCCACACCCACGACCGCCTCGTCCGCGAACTCGCCGTCGGCGCCTCGGCGGCCGTGGTCTTCCCCGAGTACGACCTCTCGCCCGAGGCCCGCTACCCGGTCGCCATCGAGCAGAACTACGCGGTCGCGCGGTGGGTCGTCGAGGAGGGCGCGGAGAAGGGCCTGGATGCCTCCCGCCTCGCCGTCGCCGGCGACTCCGTCGGCGGCAACATGGCGGCCGCGCTGACCCTCATGGCCAAGGAGCGCGGCGGCATCCCGATCGCGCAGCAGGTCCTCTTCTACCCGGTCACCGACGCCGCCTTCGACACCGGCTCCTACCACCAGTTCGCCACCGGCTACTTCCTGCGCCGCGACGGCATGCAGTGGTTCTGGGACCAGTACACCACCGACGAGTCCGAGCGCGCCCAGATCACCGCCTCCCCGCTGCGCGCCACCACCGAGCAGCTCACCGGACTGCCCCCGGCCCTGGTCATCACCGCCGAGGCGGACGTCCTGCGCGACGAGGGCGAGGCCTACGCCAACAAGCTCCGCACGGCCGGCGTCCCCGTCACCGCCGTCCGCTACCAGGGCGTCATCCACGACTTCGTCATGCTCAACGCCCTGCGGTCGACGCACGCCGCAGAGGCCGCCATCAACCAGGCCGTCGCCACCCTGCGCGGCGCCCTGCACTCCGCCTGACCCGAGGGGCACGCACCACCATGACCACCACCACGCCCACCGTCCTCCTCGTCCACGGAGCGTTCGCCGACGCGGCCAGTTGGTCCGGCGTCGTCGCCGAGCTCCAGAGCCACGGCATCCCCGTGATCGCCCCGGCCAACCCGCTGCGCGGGCTCGCCTCCGACGCTGCGTACGTCGCCTCGGTCGCCGCGCAGATCGACGGCCCCGTCGTCCTCGTCGGCCACTCCTACGGCGGCGCCCTGATCACCGTCGCCGGTGTCACGGAGAACGTCGTCGGTCTCGTCTACGTCGCCGCCTACGCGCTGGAGGAGGGCGAGAGCCTGGGCGAACTCCAGGGCCGCTTCCCGCTGTCGCCGCTGGTCAGCAACCTCAAGCAGTGGACGTACCCGGTGCCGGGCGGCGAGCCGGCCGTCGAGGTCACCATCACCGAGGACGCCTTCCCGTCGGTGTTCGCCGCCGACGTGCCGGCCGAGGTCACCAAGGTCCTCGCCGCCACCCAGCGCCCGCTGGCCGCCGGCGCGTTCGAGGAGACCGCCACCGCGGCCGCCTGGAGGACGAAGCCCTCCTGGGCGCTGATCGCCGGCGGGGACAACGCGATCAACCCCGAGGTCGAGCGCTTTGGCGCCCGGCGGGCCGGGGCGACCGTCGTCGAGATCGACGGCGCCTCGCACGCCGTCGCCGTGTCCCGGCCCAAGGAGGTCGCGGACCTCATCCGCCAGGCCGTCCGCGCGACGAGCTGACCGGCCCCCCCGGGACCGCCGCGCGGACGCACTCCCCTGTACCGGCGTCCGCGCGGCTCCGGCGTTCCCGCCGGTCCCGGCGTCCGCGCGGCTCCGGCGTTCCCGCCGGTCCCGGCGTCCGCGCGGCTCGCGCGTTCCCCGCCCGGCCGCGCGCGGGCGGGGTCAGGCCCGGTGCACCTCCAGCGCGGCCCGCACCGCCGACTCCAGCGCGCCCTCGATCCACGACGGCTTCACCGACGTGTGGTCGCCGGCGAAGTGCAGCGGCCCCTCAGGCGTGCGGATCGCCGCCAGGAGTTCCGTGTGCTGGCCGGGCAGCAGTACGGACGCCTCCCCGTAGGCGTACGGGTCGCGCAGCCAGCTCTGGGTGCGGCCGGCGCCCGTGTAGAAGACCTCGACGCGCCGGCCGTACACCTGCTGGAGACCGCGCAGGGCGTGCGGGTAGCGCGCGTCGTCGTCGAGGGAGTCCCAGCGGGAGGCGTCGTCGGCCCAGCTGTAGGAGGCCAGCACGACACCGCCCGCGCTGCCCTGGACCGGGTGCGACGGGTTGATCATGAACCGGTTGGAGTTGTCGGACACCGAGCCCCCGCCGACGATGTGCGCCGCCTCGGGCTCGTCGCGGGTCACCCACCGGTGCGCGGCGTAGTGCACGCGCTGCGCCGGACTGATGTGGCCGCGCGGCACGGACGGGTGGGCGCCCAGCAGGCTCCCGTCGTCGGGCACCCGGCCCGCCCGGTAGTCGTCGTACAGCCCGGCGCGCACGGCGTCCAGTTCCCGCTTCCAGTCGGCCTCCGTGAACTCCCACCAGCGGCGGCCGAACTCCAGCAGCACCTTGGTCGCGCTGTCGTAGTGCAGCTCGGCCACGGCCCGCCGCTTCTTGTACGACATCAGCGGCCTGACCTGCACCTGACGCAGCCCGGAGAACGGCACGGTGACGATGGCGGCGTCCCCCGTGAACTGCTCGCGCACGACCTTGCCGTCGCGGCCCTCGGAGACGGTGTCGATCCACACGTGCGGGCCGTCCGCGCGCACGTGCGCGGTGCCGTCGGTGCCGCGCCCGTCCGGCGCCCAGTACTCGACGCGGGTCGCGCGCCGGTCGAGCCGCAGCACGTCGGAGACCTCCCGCAGCAGCGCGTCCGGGAGCGTGGCGGTGCCGCCGACCAGCTCCCAGAACTCGGTGTCCGGGCTGATCAGCGAGGCGCTGATGAAGCTGTGGATGAAGGAGAGCGGCAGCCGCGAGGTCAGGTTCTCCAGGGTGCCGACGAGATCGATCGTCCGCTCGTCGAGACCGGCCGCCTCGGTCAGGAACCGGTACATCGACCAGTCCCCGTACCGCTGCACGACCCGGGCCCAGCCCTGTACGCGCTCCGGCATCGGCTTGTCGACGCGCTTGCCGTCGGCGCCGACGGTGCTGAACTCGTCGCGGACCGGGTCCAGGGCCGCGCGCAGGATGGCCGAGGAGGGGGTGTCCCAGTACTTCCGGGGCACCCCGAAGGACCGGTTGACCCGGCGCGGCGACGCGGCGTACGCGGAGCGGCGCACGCGGACGCCGTTGACGTGCAGCCAGGCGTTGTTGACCGGCTTGCCCCCGGCGTCGACGTCCACGAGGTGGAAGCGGCGGCGCTCCACCCCGAGCCTGTCGATCAGCGCCATCACCAGCGGGTGGCTGCCGGGGATCCGCATGGCCCCCGCCTCCGCGTACTGAAGGGGGTCGGCGAACGCCCGCGGCGCCCGCTCGTGCCCGCCGGTGCGGAAGGTCTTGATCCGGCCGCCGACGCGGTTGCCGTTGGCCTCCACGAGCGTCACATGGTGCCCGGCCCGCTTCAGCAGCCAGGCCGCCAGCAGCCCGGCCGGCCCCGCGCCCACCACGAGCACCTTCTTCGCGGTCCGCGTCCCGGCGCGCGGCAGACCGGAGTCGAGGATCTTGAGATAACCGGGGACGAGCGGCCGGTCCTGCCCGTCGACCACCAGCAGCGCCCGGGCGACCGCGAGACAGGTGGCCCAGTCGGCCGTCGACGTCGGGGCGCTCGGGGCCTGCGGGGCGGCGGCCGCCGGGCCCGGGACCGCGGTCAGGGCGGCGGCGCCGGCCGTACCGGCAGCGGCCGCGGCGGTGAACCGCCGGCGGGAGAGGGAAGAGGCATCGTCAGAGGCACGGAGATCATCCATGCGCCCTGGATACGGGGGATCGGCCGGTCGGCGGGGAGGTCCCGGGCGATCACCACCCCAACGTGTCAGCGCCCCGGCGTGCGCACGGCGCGGCCCGTGCCCCGGGGACACGGGCCGCGCAACCGGGCGCCCCCCTCACATCCGGAGGGGCGCGCCGGAGCGTTCGGTCGGCGCTCACGGCGCGGGGGCGCCCGTCCCGGCGTCAGTCGGCGTGCAACTGGTACACGTTGAACGCCCGGCGGATGACCGGTTGGGCCACGTTCCGCACCCGCACCCCGCCCGCGGTCATCCCGTGCTCCGTGCCCGCGTGGGCATGGCCGTGCACGGAGAGGTCGGCGCCCGCCGTGTCGATCGCCTCGGCCAGCAGGTAGCTGCCGAGGAACGGGTAGATCTCCAGCGGCTCCCCGGCGAGGGTGTCGGCGACGGGGGAGAAGTGGGTGAGTGCGACCCGTACGTCGCAGCCCTCCCGGTCCAGGTCCTCCAGGGCCGTGCGCAGGGCGTCCGCGCTGCGCCGGGTGGTGCGGACGAACTCCTTCATCAGCGGCTCGCCGAACTCCCCGGCGCTGCGCCCGACGAACCCGCCGCAGAACCCCTTCGTCCCGGCGATCCCGACGCGTGTCCCCTCGCACTCGACGACCGTCCCCTCGCCCTCCAGGACCGTCACGTCCGCGTCCTGGAGGATGGCGGTGACCTTCTCGGGCTGTTCGTCGTGGTGGTCGTGGTTGCCCAGCACCGCCACGACCGGCACCGGCAGCCCCTGCACCTCCCGCGCCACCACGCGCGCCTCCTCCGGTGTGCCGTGCCGGGTGAGGTCGCCGGCCAGCAGCAGCAGGTCGGCGCACTCGGGCAGGGTGTCGAAGGCGGGCCGCAGCAGGCCCTGGCTGTCCGGTCCCATGTGGATGTCCCCGACGGCGGCGACTCGGATCATGGCAGGTCCTCCGCGTGGTCCGGGGAGGCGGTCTCCGCCACCACGACATCGGTGTGCACCGCGAGCCCGGCCAGTTCCTCGTGGACGGTCCGCAGCAGTGTCTCCCGGCACTCCGAGGACGGCACCGTGCCGGTCACCACGACCGACCCGGCCCGCACCTCGGCGCGTACGCCCAGCTCGCCCAGTTCCTCCGCGGCGAGCCGGTCGCGCAGGTGGGCGACGCGGTATTCGGGGTTCTCGGGGTTCCCGGCGTTCTCGGGGTTCCCCGGGCCTGAGCCGGCGCCCCCGGCTCCGCCCGCGTGCTCCGCGAGGGGCCTCATCGCTGTTCCTCCTTCGGCCTTGGCGGGATGACCTCCAGCCGTTCCAGGAAGTAGAAGAACGCGTCGGGCATCGGATCGTCCCCGCAGGCCCGGCGCACCCGGTCCCAGTCGACCCGCTCCCGCAGCGTACGGGCGATCGGCAGCACCGCCCCGAAGTCGCAGTGGTGCTCGGAGAAGGCGGCCACCAGGCTGTGCACCAGGTCGGTCGGCGACAGCACCGGCATGAACACCGAGTCCACCGACAGCTCCTGGGCCCGCTCCAGCATCTCCGAGGTGACCGGCTGGTGCGCCAGCTCGAAGATCAGGTCGACCTGCTGGCCGAGGCAGCTCGCCTTCAGCAGCCAGTCCTCCGGCGGCGCGTGCACCGGCAGCCCGGCGTCCCGCAGCGTCTCGGCGACGTCCCCCGCGTCCTCGGGACGGAAGCAGAAGTCGACGTCGTGCTGGAGGTTCTGGGTGCCGCCGTGGGCGTACACCGCGACGCTCCCCGCGAGGGCGAACCGGTGCCCCTTCCGCTTCAGGATCGCGCCGACCTGCTTCGCGGCCTGGAGGATCGCCTGGTTGCGGTCGAGCGGAAGGTCCTCGGCGAGGGGGTCGTGCCGCGGGACGAGGCCCAGGTCACCGGATGCCAGACGCAGCTCCGCGACACCGGCGTGCTGGTCGTGAGCGTGGTCGTCCGCGTGCTGCGTCACCTCTGCCCCCTTGTTCCTGTTCCTGTCGGCCCCGTGGCCCGGCCCGCGTCCGGCGGACCGTCCGGCGAGGCCGTGACGGCGAGCTCATCGAGTACCCGGCCGCGCCGCGTCGACACGGACCGCGACGACGGATCCGCACGTCTCCCGCTCGCGCATCCTGGGCACCCGGCCCGCATGAACCGCGAGGACACGCACCGGCCGGCCCCCGGCGGGGAGCGCCGGAGAGTCGACCTGCTCGTCGAGGCCTGGCTGGCGGAGACCGAACGGCACGACGCCGCCGCCGCCCGCGAGGCCCGCACCGGCTGGGAGCGGGGCACCCTCCCGGACCACTGCGCCCAGGACCTGGCCCACTGGGTGACCGCCCGCGTCACCGACACGGCCTTCAACGAGGACGAGGGCCCGTGGATCGGCGCTGCCGTCCGGATCACTCCGGCGGACAAGGAGGCGGTCCACCGATGGCTGAAGAACCGGGGCCACCCGATCTGACCCCCGCCGCCCGGCGCGGACTGCCCCGAGGATCCCGCTCGACGGGGGCGGGTGCGCTGCCGCGCCGCCCGACCCCTGGCCGTATCGGGGCGGGTGCGACGCCGCGCCGCCCCCCGGGCCGAACCGGGGCCGACGCGCTGCCGCGCCGCCCGACCCCTGGCCGTATCGGGGCGGATGCGCCGCGCGCCGCCCCCCGGGCCGTACCGGGGCGGGTGCGCCGCCGCGTCGGCCCCCGGCCGGAGCCCGGCCCGCACCCGGGTCGGCCGCCGCCGCTTCAGCAGATGCGCGGCAGTTGCTCCCCCAGCGGCAGGTCGACGACGCGGGTGCCGCCGAGGCCGGTGCGGGCGACGACCATGCCGGGGTGCTCGGCCACGCAGCGGCCGATGACGGCGGCGCCCGCGCCCTGCGGATGGGCGCGCATCGCGGCGAGGACGGCGTCGGCGTGCTCGGGCGGCACGAAGGCCACCAGGCGCCCCTCGTTGGCCACGTACAGCGGGTCGAGCCCCAGGAAGCCGCAGGCGGCGGCCACGGAGCCGGGCACGGGGACGGCGCTCTCGGTGAGGGAGACACCGGTGCCGGAGGCGGTGGCGATCTCGCACAGGGAGGTGGCGAGCCCGCCCCGGGTGGGGTCGCGCAGGACGTGGACGTCCGGTGTCACCTCCAGCATCGCGGCCACCAGCCCGCCCAGCGCAGCGGTGTCGCTGACCACGTCGGAGCCGAACTCCAGCCCCTCCCGCACGCTCAGCACCGCCACACCGTGCGCGCCGATCGGCCCGCTGACGATGATCACGTCCCCCGGCGCGGCGCGCTGCGGACGGATGTCGACGCCCGGCGGGATCAGTCCGATGCCGGAGGTGTTGAGGTAGACGCCGTCGCCGTGGCCGGACTCGACGACCTTGGTGTCGCCCGTCGCCACCGTCACCCCGGCGGCGGAGGCGGCCGCCCCCACGGCCTGGGCGACCCGGCCGACCACGTCCAGTGCGACGCCCTCCTCCAGGATGAAGGCCGTCGACAGGTACGCCGCCCGGGCGCCGCTCATCGCCAGGTCGTTGACCGTGCCGTTCACGGCCAGGTCGCCGATGCCGCCGCCGGGGAAGAACAGCGGGCGCACGACGTAGGAGTCGGTGGAGAACGCCAGCCGCGCCCCGCCCAGTTCGACGGCGGCGGAGTCGGTGAGCGCGGCGAGCGTCTCGTTGCCGTACGCCGCGGCGAACAGATGCCGCGTCAGCTCGCCGGAGAGCGCCCCGCCGCCCCCGTGGCCCATCACGACCACCGGGTGGTCGCGCAGGGGCGCCGGACAGGACCAGTTCGCCGGGTCGACGGTCGTCTCAGCCAACGGGGGCCACCTCCAGCCGCCGGTACAGGTAGTAGGCGGCGCAGGCCCCCTCGCTGGAGACCATCGTCGCGCCCAGCGGGGTGCGCGGGGTGCAGGTCGTGCCGAAGGCCGGGCACTCGTGGGGCTTGATCAGGCCCTGCAGCACCTCGCCGCTGCGGCACTCGGGGGACTCGGCGGTCCGCACGTCGCCGACGTCGAAGCGGTGCTCGGCGTCGTACGCCCGGAACGCCTCCGACAGCCGCCAGCCGCTGCCCGGGATGGTCCCGATGCCCCGCCAGGCGCGGTCGGTGACCTCGAAGACCTCCTCGATCATGCGCAGCGCCGCCGGGTTGCCGGCCTCGCGCACCGCGCGCGGGTAGGCGTTCTCCACCCGGTGCTCCCCGCGCTCCAGCTGGTGGACCGTGCGGCGGACGCCCTCCAGGATGTCCAGCGGTTCAAAGCCGGTCACCACGATCGGGACGCGGTGGCGCGCGGCCAGTTCGGGGTACTCGGCGGTGCCCATCACGCTGCACACGTGACCGGCGGCCAGGAAGGCCTGCACCCGGCACCCGGGCGCCCGCATGATCGCCTCGACCGCGGGCGGCACCCGTACGTGCGACACCAGCAGGCTGAAGTTCCCGATGCCCTGCCGGCGGGCCTCGTGCACGGTCATCGCGTTGGCGGGGGCCGTGGTCTCGAAGCCGATGCCGAAGAACACGACCTCCTTGTCCGGCTCGCGGCGGGCGATCTCCAGGGCGTCCAGCGGCGAGTAGACCACCCGCACGTCGCCGCCCTCGCCCCGCACCCGGAACAGGTCGCGGTCGGTCCCCGGCACACGCAGCATGTCGCCGAAGGAGCAGAAGACGACGTTCGGGCGGGACGCGATCGCCAGCGCCTTGTCGATCATCTCCAGCGGGGTCACGCACACCGGGCAGCCGGGGCCGTGGATCAGCTCCACCTCGTCGGGGAGGAGCTGGTCGATGCCATGGCGGATGATGGAGTGGGTCTGCCCGCCGCAGACCTCCATCATCGCCCAGGGCCGGGTCACGGTGGCCCGGATCTCGGCCAGCAGCCGCCGGGCCAGCGCGGGGTCGTTGAACTCCTCGATGTACTTCACCGGATGCCTTCCTGCTCCGTGGCCGCCTCCGCCTCCGCCTCGGCACGCGCCCAGGCGTCGCCGAACTCCTCCTCCAGCAGGCCGAGCTGTGCGAACAGCTCCAGCGAGGCGCGGGCCGACTCCTCGTCCAGCCGCTGGAGCGCGAAGCCGACGTGGACGATGACGTACTCGCCCACCTCGGCGTCCGGGACATAGGCCAGGCACACGTCCTTGACCACGCCGCCGAAGTCGACCCGCGCCATGCGCGTGCCGTCCCGGTCCTCGATCCCGACCACCCGGCCGGGCACCGCCAGGCACATCAGCGTCCTCCTTGTCGTTGCGGAAGTTCCGTGCGACGGCCTGCCGCCACGACCAGCTGGCCGAGCGCGAGACCTCCGTCGTTGGGCGGCACCCGCCGGTGGCGCAGCACCGTGAAGCCGTCCGCGGCCAGCAGCGCGGCGCACTCGGCGTCGAGCAGCGCGTTGGCGAACACCCCGCCCGAGAGCGCGGCCACGCCGGTCCCCGTCCGCCGGCGCGCGGACCGGCAGACCGCCAGGACGGCCCGGGCGACCGCCCGGTGGAAGCGGGCGGCGATCACCGGCACGGGCACCCCGCGCCGCAGGTCGGCCACGATCGCGGCCAGCGCGGGCCCGGGGTCCAGGCCCTCGGCGAAGGCGTACGCCCCGGTCGGCTCCGGCCAGGCGGGCAGCGCCGCCGCCTCCAGCTCCATCGCGGCCTGCGCCTCGTAGCGGGCCCGGTGGCAGACCCCGACGAGGGAGGAGACCGCGTCGAAGAGCCGGCCCATGCTGGAGGTCGGCACGCACGCCGTGCCGCGCTCCAGCTGCTGCCGCAGCAGCCGCAGTTCGCCGCGGTCGCAGGCGGCGACGCACGGCAGGTCCGCGTCCCAGGGCAGACCGGCGGCGCGCAGCCGGGCCAGCGCGGTACGGCACGGGTTGGCCACGCCCGCGTCACCGCCGGGCAGCGGCGCGTACGGCAGATGCGCCCACCGGCGGTAGCCGTCGTAGCCCGCGAGCAGCACCTCGCCGCCCCAGACCGCGCCGTCGTCGCCGTATCCGGTCCCGTCGAAGGCCACGCCGATGACGACGGCGTCACCGTCCAGCCCGTGCTCCGCCATCAGGGAGGCGACGTGGGCGTGGTGGTGCTGCACCGGCCGCAGGGCGAGCCCGCCCGTGTCCGCGGCACGCCGGGCCCAGCGGGCCGAGTGGTACCCGGGATGCCGGTCCGCCGCCAGCAGCCCGTAGTCGACCCCGGTCAGCGCGCGCAGCCGCCGCGCCGCCCGCTCGAAGGCGCGTACGGTGGCCAGGTCGCCCATGTCGCCGATGTGCGGGGAGAACCAGGCCCGGTCCTCCGCGCCGAGGCACAGGGCGTTCTTGAGGTCACCGCCCACCGCGAGGGCCGGGGCGACGGGGACGGGCAGCGCGACCGGCTCGGGGACGAGACCGCGTGACCGGCGCAGGACGACCGCGCCGCCGCCGTCTGCGCGGACCCGGACCACGGAGTCGTCGCAGGGCGCCTCGATGACCCGGTCGTGCCAGAGCCAGGCGTCGGCGATGCCGCCGAGCCGCTCCCGCGCCTCGGCGTCGTTGGTGACGATCGGCTCCCCGGACCGGTTGCCGCTGGTCATCACCAGGACCCGGGGCCCCGGCGGATCCCCCGGCAGCCCGAACAGCAGCCGGTGCAGGGGGGTGTACGGCAGCATCACGCCGATGTCCGGAGCGCCCGGGCAGACCGACTCGGCCGGTCCGGCGGTCCCCGCCGCGCGGCGCAGCAGGACGATCGGCCGCCGCCGGCCCGTCAGGACCGCGCGCTCCTCGCGGCCGACGTGCGCCAGCCGTTCGGCGTCCGCCAGGTCGGCGCACATGACGGCGAACGGCTTGCCGCCGCGCCGCTTGCGGGTGCGCAGCGCGGCGACGGCCCGCTCGTCGCGGGCGTCGCACGCCAGGTGGTACCCGCCGAGCCCCTTGACGGCCAGCACGGCGCCCCGCGCCAGGAGCCGGCGGGCCTCCGCCAGGGCCGCCTCGCCCTCCCGGGGCCGCCCGCCGGGCACGGTGAGCCGCAGCACGGGCCCGCAGTCGTGGCACGCCACCGGCTGGGCGTGGAAGCGGCGGTCGGCCGGGTCCGCGTACTCGGTGGCGCACGCCCGGCACAGCGGGAACACCGCCATGGTGGTGGTCGCCCGGTCGTAGGGCAGGCCGGTGGAGATGGTGAAGCGGGGACCGCAGTGCGTGCACGTGATGAAGGGGTGCCGGTGGCGGCGGTCCGCCGGGTCCGCCAGCTCCCGCAGGCAGTCGTCGCAGGGCGCGGTGTCCGGCGGGACGAGCGTCCGGCGCGTGCTGCCGCCGGCGCCCTCGTCGCCGTTCTCGGACGGGTGGATGACGAAACCGGGCGCGCCGAGCGCCGGGACCGTCTCGTACGCCACCTCCTGGACGTCCGCCAGGGGCGGCGGCCGTTCGGCCAGGGCCCGGCAGAACTCGGCCACGGCCTCCGGGGGACCCTCGACCTCGGCGACCACTCCGGCCGCGCCGTTGCGCACATGACCGGAGAGGTCCAGCTCCACCGCCAGACGGTGCACGAAGGGCCGGAATCCCACGCCCTGCACGGTCCCCCGCACGACGACCCGTCGCCGTACCGCGGCCGGGCCGGCGGTGTCCCCGGTGCCCCTGGCGGTGGTCGTGGAGGTCACGCGGGGGTGGCCCGGGAGGCGCGCCCGTGCCCGTGCCCGTGGTCGTGTCCGGCACCGTGCTCGTGCGCGGGGTCGGGCCCGTGCCCGTCGTCGTGCGCGTGGTCGTGCGCGTGGTCGTGGTCGTGGGCGTGGTCGTGCGCGGGGGAGTGTCCGTGGGAGTGGTCGGGCCCGTGGTCGTGCGCGTGCCGGCGGAGGTGGTCCGCGGCGAGGAGCGGGGCGTGCGGCGTCCCTCCGTCGGCCACGACGAGGATCCGGTCGAGCAGGATGTCGACGCCCTGTCCGGTCCGGGCCGAGGTGGGCAGGACCTCCACGCCGGGATTGACGCGCTCCAC
This sequence comes from Streptomyces sp. NPDC059895, assembly GCF_042731035.1. Classification (NCBI taxonomy): domain Bacteria; kingdom Bacillati; phylum Actinomycetota; class Actinomycetes; order Kitasatosporales; family Streptomycetaceae; genus Streptomyces; species Streptomyces sp. NPDC059895. Next base: position 81,974 of record NZ_JBHWKO010000023.1, on the reverse strand, counting down.
GGCCGCCGTGAAGGCGGCGTCGTCGAAGCCGACGGGGCCGGCGAGGTCCGTCTTCGTCAGCACCACCAGCTGGGCCGCGCCGAACGCGGTCGGGTACTTCAGCGGCTTGTCCTCGCCCTCCGTCACCGACATCAGCGTCACGCGCAGGGTCTCGCCCAGGTCGTAGGAGGCGGGACAGACCAGGTTCCCGACGTTCTCCACGAACAGCAGACGCGTCGCGGGCGGGAGCCAGCCGTCGATCAGGCCGCGCAGCTGGGCCGCCTCCAGGTGGCACAGGCCGCCGGTCAGCACCTGCTTCACCGGCGCCCCGGAGCGGGCCAGGCGGCGGGCGTCGTTCTCGGTGGCCAGGTCGGCGGTGAGGGCGGCGACGGCGACACCCCGCTCGCGGGCCCGGCGCAGCACCAGTTCGAGCAGCGCGGTCTTGCCGCTGCCGGGGCTGGAGAGCAGGTTGACGGCCGTCACCCGCCGTCTCGCCAGGTCGGCGCGGAGCTCGGCCGCCAGGCCGTCGTTCTTCGCCAGTACGGCCGTCCGTACGTCGACGCTGCGGCACATCACGGGCTCCCTGCCATTCGTACCTCCGCCAGTTCCAGTTCCCGCCCGGTCAGCAGTTCGGCCGCGGCGGTGTCGCAGTGCGGGCACCACAGCGCGGGGGGCGAGCCGACCGCGAACCGCGTGCCGCAGCCGCCGCACCGGGCCCGCGCCGGCACCTCCTCGATGACCAGCTCCGCGCCGGCCAGCGCCGTGCCCTCGGCGACCAGCGAGAAGGAGAAGCGCAGGGCGTCCGGGACGACCCCCGCCAGCTCGCCGATCCGCAGCGTCACGCCCGTCACCGCGGCCGCCCCGTGGTCGCGGGCCACGCCCTCGGCGTTCTCCACCACCGCGGCGGCGATCGACAGCTCGTGCATGCCCCGCACGGTAGGCACGGCCGGGGCCCCGCCCGGTCACGCGGAGACGGACGGGGGGTGTTTTCCCCCGGGCGGCCCAAGCGCGCCCGGCCCGGGGCGTGCCTACCGTGCCGGGCGCGGGTCGTCGGGGGAGCATCGCCGCGTGATGCGGATTCTGCTGCTTGCGAGCGCGTTCAACAGCCTCACCCAGCGGGTCTTCGTGGAGCTGCGCGACCGCGGGCACCCCGTCGCCGTCGAGCTGGCCCTCGGGGACGACGAGCGACTCACCGCCGCCGTGCGCCGCCACGCGCCCGACCTGGTGATCGCCCCCATGCTGACGACCGCCGTGCCGGAAGCGGTCTGGTCGGCGTACTGCTGCCTGATCGTCCATCCGGGGCCGCCCGGCGACCGGGGCCCGTCGTCGCTCGACCGGGCGGTCCAGGAGGGCCGTGGACGCTGGGGCGTGACGGTCCTTCAGGCGGTGGCCGAGATGGACGCCGGACCGGTGTGGGCGTCGGCCGGCTTCGCCGTGCCGCCGGACGTCGGCAAGAGCGAGCTGTACCGGGGCGAACTGGCCGACGCCGCCCTGAGAGCGGTCCTGCTCGCCGTCGAACGCTTCGCCTCCGGCACGTACACCCCGCTCACGCCGCCCGAGCACACCTGGCAGCCGTACCTGCGCCAGGAGGAGCGCCGCATCGACTGGCACCACGACCCCACGGACACGGTGCTGCGCAAACTCCGCGCCGCCGACTCGCAGCCCGGTGTGCTGGACGCCTTCCTGGGCGGCGAGTGGTACCTGCACGGCGGCCGGCCCGAGCACCGCCTCACCGGCCCGCCGGGTGAGATCCTGGCCACGCGCCACGGGGCGATCTGCCGGGCGACCACGGACGGCGCGGTCTGGATCCCCGAGCTGCGCCCCCGCCGGCGCCCCGGGGAACCGGCGACGTTCAAACTGCCGGCGACCACGGCGCTGGGCACGTTGCTGCCGACAGCGCCCCGCGAGGGGCGCGGGGAACCGCGCGAACAACCCCCCACGGCCGACAGCCGGAACCCGACAGGCGGGAGCTACGAGGACATCACCTACGAGGAACACGGCACCGTCGGCCACCTCGCCTTCCGCTTCCCCGGCGGAGCCATGAGCACCGGTCAGTGCCGCCGTCTCCTCGACGCCTACCGCCACGCCCGCACCCGCCCCACCGACGTCGTCGTCCTCGGCGGGACCAGGGACTTCTTCTCCAACGGCATCCACCTGAACGTCATCGAGGCCGCCCCCGACCCCGCCGCCGAGTCGCTGGCCAACATCGAGGCCATCGACGACCTGGTGGAGGAGATCCTCACCACCACCGACCGCCTGGTCATCGCCGCCCTGCCCGGCAACGCGGCCGCCGGCGGCGCCATGCTCGCCCTCGCCGCGGACGAGGTGTGGTGCCGCGAGGGCGCCGTCCTCAACCCGCACTACCGCCTGATGGGCCTGTACGGATCCGAGTACTGGACCTACACCCTGCCCCGGCGGGTCGGTCCGGCGGCCGCCGCGCGGCTCACCGGCGAGGCCCTGCCGATCGGCGCCCACGCGGCCCGCACCCTCGGGCTGGTCGACCGGGTCCTGGGGTGCGGGCCGGGGGACTTCACGGCGGAGGTCACCCGGATGGCCGACCGGCTGGCCCGTTCCGCGGGGCTGCCCACCCGGCTGGGCGCGAAGAAGGCCGCGCGGGAGCGCGACGAGGCCGTCCGCCCGCTGCGCGCCCACCGCGCCGCCGAACTGGAGCGCATGCGCGCCGTCTTCGACGACCCCACCGCCCCCTACCACGCCCTGCGCTCCGCCTTCGTACGCAAGCGGCGGCCGGACGGGACGCCGGAGCACCTCCGAACGGAGTGTCCGAATGGTGGCTGATTGTCTGATGTGTCAGCCTGCTGCGGGGGACGCCGCCAGGAAGGGATCCCATGAGCACCGACACCGAGGCCCCCGCGGCCGTGGAAGAGGTCCACATCCTGTGGACCTCCGAGGGAATGAGCTGTGACGGCGACACCGTCTCGGTCACGGCGGCCTCGCTGCCCAGTCTCGAGGACGTCGTCCTGGGCGCCATCCCCGGACTGCCCAAGGTCCATCTGCACAACAAGGTCCTCGCCTACGAGACCGCCGACGACTTCACCCGCCCCTTCCACCAGGCCGCCGACGGCACCCTGGGCGCGCCGTACGTGCTCGTCGTCGAGGGCTCCGTCCCCAACGAGCGCATCAACGGCGACGGTTACTGGACCTCGATGGGCAACGACCCGCGCACGGGCGACCCCATCACCTTCAACACCTGGATCGACCGGCTCGCCCCCGGCGCCTTCGCCGTCGTGGCGGTCGGCACCTGCGCCACGTACGGCGGCATCCACGCCATGGCGGGCAACCCCACCGGCTGCATGGGCCTCGCCGACTACCTCGGCTGGGACTTCCGCTCGGCCGGCGGGCTGCCGATCGTCAACGTGCCCGGCTGCCCGGTCCAGCCCGACAACTTCATGGAGACCGTGACCTGGCTGCTCTACCAGGCCGCCGGCATGGCCCCGCCCATCCCGCTCGACGAACAGCTCCGGCCCACCTGGCTGTTCGGCAAGACCGTCCACGAGGGGTGCGACCGCGCCGCCTACTACGAGCAGGGCGACTTCGCCAAGGACTACAACTCGCCCAAGTGCCAGGTGAAGATCGGCTGCTGGGGCCCCGTGGTCAACTGCAACGTCACCAAGCGCGGCTGGATGGACGGCATCGGCGGCTGCCCCAACGTCGGCGGCATCTGCATCGGCTGCACGATGCCCGGCTTCCCCGACAAGTTCATGCCGTTCATGGACGAGCCGCCCGGCGGCAGCGTCTCCTCCGGCCTGCTGTCCTCCACCTACGGTCCGCTGGTGCGCACCCTGCGCGCCATCACCAACCGCTCGGTCAACAAGGAGCCCAAGTGGCGCCACAACCGCGGCGAGCTGACCTCCGGCTTCGCGCCGCGCTGGCCCGGCAAGTGACCCTCACCTCCCGCACCGCCTCGTGTGAAAGGAACCCGTCGAGTGACGACGAGCCAGGCCGCCCCCGCGCAGCAGCGCACCCTCACCGATGTGGCGTTCGATCCGATCACCCGGATCGTCGGCAACCTGGGCATCTACACGAAGATCGACTTCAATGCCCGTGAGGTCGTGGAGTGCAAGAGCACCTCATCGGTCTTCCGCGGCTACAGCGTCTTCATGAAGGGCAAGGACCCCCGCGACGCGCACTTCATCACCAGCCGCATCTGCGGCATCTGCGGGGACAACCACGCCACCTGCTCGGTGTACGCGCAGAACATGGCCTACGGCGTGAAGACACCGCCGCTGGGCGAGTGGATCGTCAACCTCGGCGAGGCCGCCGAGTACATGTTCGACCACACGATCTTCCAGGACAACATGGTCTTCGTCGACTACTGCGAACGCATGGTCAAGGAGACCAACCCGGGCGTGTGGGAGCGGGCCGAGCGCACCCCCGCGCCGCGCGGCGACCGGCACGGGCACCGCACCATCGGCGACATCATGCGCTCGTACAACCCCTTCGAGGGGGCCACGTACAAAGAGGCGCTGGTCATGAGCCGCCTCACCCGCGAGATGATCTGCCTCATGGAAGGGCGCCACGTGCACCCCTCCACCCTTTACCCGGGCGGTGTGGGCACGGTCGCCACCCCCCAGCTGTTCACCGACTACCTGGTCCGCCTCACCCGCTGCCTGGACTTCGTCAAGCGGGCCGTCGCCATGAACGACGACGTCTTCGACTTCTTCTACGAGGCCCTGCCCGGCTACGAGGAGGTCGGCCGCCGCCGCACGCTGCTCGGCTGCTGGGGCGCCTTCCAGGACCCCGAGATCGTCGACTACAGCTACAAGAAGATGAACGAGTGGGGCAACCGCATGTTCGTCACCCCGGGCATCGTGGTCGACAACCAGCTCGTCACCACGGACCTGGTCGACATCAACCTCGGCATGCGCATCCTGCTCGGCAGCTCCTACTACGAGGACTGGACGGGCGAGGAGACCTTCGTCGACAAGGACCCGCTCGGCAACCCGGTCGACAAGCGGCACCCCTGGAACCAGACCACCCTGCCCGCACCGCAGAAGCGCGAGCTGGACGGCGGCAACTACAGCTGGGTGATGAGCCCCCGCTGGTTCGACAAGCGCACCAACGACTTCCTCGCCCTGGACACCGGCGGCGGCCCCATCGCCCGCCTGTGGGCCACCGCCCTCGCCGGGAAGGTCGCCACGCCGTACGTGCGCTCCACCGGCCACAGCGTGCAGATCGACCTGCCGAAGACGCCGTCGTCGGCCGAGACCCGGCTGGAGTGGACGCCCCCGCCGTTCCCCAACACCATCGAGCGCAACCGGGCCCGCATGTACTTCGTCGCCTACGCGGCGGCCATGGCCCTGCACTTCGTCGACCAGGCCCTGAACGAGGTCCGCTCCGGCGTCACCAAGACCTTCCAGGACTTCAAGGTCCCCAAGGAGGCCATCGGCGTCGGCTTCCACGAGGCCGTGCGCGGAGTCCTCAGCCACCACCTGGTCATCCGCGACGGCAAGATCGCCAACTACCACCCGTACCCGCCGACCCCGTGGAACGCCAGCCCGCGTGACTTCTACGGCACCCCCGGCCCGTACGAGGACGCGGTGCAGGGCTGTCCGATCTTCGAGGAGAACGGTCCGGACAACTTCAAGGGCATCGACATCATGCGCACCGTCCGCAGTTTCGACCCCTGCCTGCCCTGCGGCGTGCACATGTACCTCGGCGGCGGCCGCACCCTCACCCAGTCCCACTCGCCGACCTTCGGCGCCCTCGCGGACCAGGGCGGCCGTTGATGCCCTGGGAACCCTGGGACGACACCCACGCCCGCCGCCAGGTGGCGCTCGCCGAGGAGCGGCTGTCCGGCCTGGACGCCCTGCCGGACGGCCTGGCCGCGGCACGGGCCGCGCAGTCCGTCGAGACGCTCGTCGGACTGTACGGACAGTGCCTGGGACGGATCACCGCCCACCTGGCCGGCCACCCCGACCTGCTGGACCGGCTGGCCGCCGACGAACTCGTCGGCCATCTGCTGCTCGTGCACGACCTGCACCCCGACCCGGCCGAGACCCGGGTCCGGCAGGCCCTCGCCGCGCTGCCCGAACCGCCCGAGATCCTCGAACTGACCGGCACGGCGCTGCGGGTCCGGGTGACCGGCGGCGGATGCGGCGCGGCCGGCGCCGAACAGGCCGTACGGGACGCCGTGGCCGCCCGGGCCCCGGAGATCGACGACGTCCGGGTGGAGACCGGGGGCCAGGCCGCGGCGCTGATCCCCGTCGACTCCCTGTTCCGGGACCGTACGCCCGTCGGCGGGGGAGCCTGCGGATGAACGGGCTCCGCCGGGTGGCGCGGCAGGCGGCCCGGGCCGACGGCCGGGACGCCGTGGAGCGGTGCGACCTGTGCGCCCAGCCGCTGCCGCCCGGCTACCCGCACCGCCACGTCCTCCGGCCCGCCACCGGCACCGTCTCCTGCGCCTGCCCCGCCTGCGCCGTGCTCTTCGACCACGACGCCGGCTCGGCCGGCGGCCACCGGCTGCTGCCGCGGGAGCGGCGACGGCTCGACGGCTGCCGGATCGACGACGCGGCGTGGGCGTGCCTGGGCGTCCCCGTCTCCCTCGCCTTCTTCACCCGCTCCGGCGAGAGCGGGGAGGTCACCGCGGCCTACCCGAGCCCGCTGGGCGTCCTGCGCGCCCCCGTCCCCCCGGACAGCTGGCGGGACGTCGAGACCTGCCATCCCGACCTGCCCGAGCACGTCACCGACGTCCAGGCACTGCTGGTCGACCGGGGCCACGGGGCGAGCGAGCACTGGCTCGTCCCGCTCGACGACTGCTACCGCCTGGCCGCCGTCGTACGCGCACACTGGAAGGGACTGGACGGCGGCCCCGAGGTGTGGCAGCGGGTCGAGGACTTCTTCCGGGCACTGGCCGACCCCACCGACCCCACCCCCTTCACCCCACAGGAGGCGTCATGGGCATCACCGTAGGCACACCCGACGTCGAGCCCGACAAGCCCGCGCACGTCGCGGGCGTACGGCGCGGCAACCACCGGGGCCTGTACAAGCGCCAGCCGGGGCACCGCCGCGACGACCGCTCCACGGCCCGGCGCTCCACCGGCATCAACGCCCGCCACCGCAACCCGGTCGACCGGGACATGCCGAACCTGTCCCCCGCATGACGGCGCCGCCCGCGCTGTCCGCTCCCGCCGCCCCGGTCCTGGCGTTCACCGTCACCGGGGCGCAGGAGGAGCGCTTCGCCGCGCTGCCCGTCCTCCGCTTCGACCTGGAGATCGCCAGGACCGCCGGACGGCCCGTCGGCTCCGTCGCCCTGACCACCGTCGTCCGCATCGACGTCGCCCGCCGCCGCTACCGGCCCGAGGCACGGGAGGCGCTCGGCGAGCTGTTCGGGGAGCCCGAGCAGTGGGCGGCCGGCATGCGCCCGCTCGTCTGGGCCCGCACCACCGTGCACGTCCCGGCCTTCGACGACCGCACGACGGTCCACCTCCCCGTCGAGTGCTCCTACGACACCGAACTGGCCGTCACCAAGTACCTGCGCGCGGTCGGCGACGACGGCGACGTGCCGCTCGACTTCCTCTTCAGCGGCACCGTCTTCCACCGCACGCCCGACGGACCCGGACTCGTGGCGTCCCGCATCTCCTGGGCCGACGGCGACACCCGCTACGACCTGCCCGCAGCCCTGTGGCACTCCCTGACCGACCGCTACCACGCGGGCAGCCCCTGGCTGCGGCTGACCCGCGACACCTACGACCGCCTCGACGCCTACCGCGCCCGGCACGTCCTCGCCACGCCCGACGACGCCGTGCGCGCCCTGCTCGACGGCACCGCCCACCACCACTCGGGGACCTCCAGCACATGACCCTCACCGACCACCGCGACCACCCGGACCTCTCCGACGTCGAGAAGATCACCCGGACCTGCCTGTACGAGGGCTACCTGCTGTGGCCCTACCGCAGGTCCGCGCTGAAGAACGCCAAGCGCTGGACCTTCGGCGGCGTCTTCCCCGCTGCTTGCGCCGACGCGCTCGGCGAACCGGACACCATGACCACCCAGGTCCTCCACGAAGGACCCCTGGACGACCTCACCGTGCGGGTGCGGTTCCTCCAGGTGGTGGACCGCACGGTCACGCGGGACGGCCGTCCCGTCGACGAGCTGACCGTCGCGGGGGAGCGGTACCTGAGCTGGCAGGAGGCGACCGAGCGGGAGGCCGTGCTGACCGGCGCCCCCGCCCGCGCGGCCGTCGAGATCCCCGAGGGCACCGACACCGAGGAGCTGCCCGGCGGGACCGCCCGGCTGGTCCGCGGCTGGCGGCGCCTCACCGGCACCGTCGAGGTCACGGCCGAGCCGGTCGCCGACGGGGTGCACCGGCTGACGGTGCGGATCGGCAACAGCACCCCCTGCCCGGTGCCCGAACCCGGGGCCCGCCACGCGCGGGAGGCCACCGCCCCCTACGCGTTCGTCTCCACCCACACCGTCCTGCACGCCGGCACCGGCCGCTTCGTCTCCCTCCTCGACCCGCCCGCCGCCCTGCGCGAGCACGCCGCCGCCTGCCGCAGCCAGGGCACCTGGCCGGTCCTGGTCGGCACCGACGCGGGCGACGGCCGGGCGGGCACCGTGCTCTCCTCGCCGGTCACCCTGTACGACTTCCCGCGGGTCGCGCCGGAGAGCCCGGGCGACCTGTTCGACGGGACCGAGATCGACCAGCTGCTCGTGCTGAGCGTGCTGAGCCTGACCGAGGAGGAGCGCGCCGAGGCACGGGCCTGCGACCCCCGGGCGCGTGAGATCCTCGACCGCTGCGCCGGGCTCGGCACCGAGGACCTCATGGCCCTGCACGGCACGATCCGCGAGTTCCGCGCGACCGGCCCGGGGGAGGAGCGGTGAACGGCGCCCCCTACCGTCCCGGCACCCGCGTGCGGCTCCGGCCGTCCCGGCGGGCCGACATCATGGACCTCGCCCTGACGGGCCGGATCGCCGAGGTCGCCGCCGTGGAGGAGGACCTCGAAGGGCAGGTGCACGTCGCCGTAGTCCTCGACGGCGACCCGGGCCGCGACCTGGGCGCCGCGAGCCAGATCGGCCACCGGTTCTTCTTCGCCCCCGACGAGCTCGAACCGCTCCCCGGAACCGACGGCGGCCCGCCGGCCCACCGGGTGCTCGTCGCGGGCGTCGGCAACATCTTCCTGGCCGACGACGGCTTCGGCCCCGAGGCCGTCGCCCTCCTCGCCGGCCGTGCCCTGCCCGACGGCGTCCACGTCGCCGACTTCGGCATCCGCGGCATGGACCTCGCCTACCGCATGCTGGACGGCTACGACACCGTCGTCCTGCTGGACGCCACCCCGCACGGGCAGCCGCCCGGCACCCTCAGCGTCATCGAGCCCGACCTCGCCGCGCTCCCCGCAGCGGGCGCCCCCGAGGCCCACGCCATGGACCCGGTCAAGGTGCTCGGCCTCGCCCGGCAGCTGGGCGACGGGCGGCTGCCCCGCGTCCTCGTCGTCGGCTGCGAGCCCGAGGTCCGCATGCGCGGCGACGAGGTGGACGTCGTCGTCGGCCTCAGCGAACCGGTCCGCGAGGCCGTGACGCGCTCTGTGCCCTTCGTCGAGTCCCTCGTGGCCGACATCCTGGCCGACGCGGCCGAGAGGAGGTGAACCCTGCCATGAAGAGAGGCATCTTCATCCCCGCCGGTGTCGTGCGCGCCGTGGTCGGCGCCGTCGGCGCCGCCGCCGTACTGATCGCCCTGACCGAACTGCCGGAGGTACGCCGGTACATCAAGCTCAAGACCATGTGACCCGGGCGCCCGGCGGGCATCCGCCCCGTCCGGGCGCCCTCACGCGCTCCGGCACCGTACCCGGCCGGGAACCGGGCGGGCGGTCAGCGTGCCGTGTCCGGCCTGTCCGGCCCCCCGGGCCGCCCGCTCTCCCGCGCGCGCCGTGGCACCGACGCCACCGCCAGCGCGGGAACGGCGGCGAGGACCAGCCAGGGGACGGCGGGCGGGAGGCCCAGGTCGAGCAGAAGGCCGGTGGCCGCGCTGCCGACCAGGACGATCAGTCCCGAGACGGAGGACAGCGCGCCGGTGTAGAGGCCGATCCGGCCCTCCTCGGCGAGGTCGGGCACCCAGGCGCGGGCGGCGGGGACGACCAGCATCTGACCGAGGGTGAGCAGCACGACGAAGCCCGCGGCGGGCAGCAGCCCGGCGGTGCCGGTCCAGCCGGCCGGGCGGGCCGCGGCCACGACCGCGAACCCGGCGGCGACCGTCAGCAGCCCGGCGGTCATGGAGCGGCGCAGGTCGAGCCGGTCGCCGGCCCAGCGGGTGACCGGCAGCTGGGCGAGGACGACCAGCAGGGAGGAGAGGGCGAACAGCCAGGACAGGGGCGCCTGGGAGCCCGCCGCCCGCCGCACCTCGTCCGGCAGGGCCAGGTAGAGCTGGTTGTAGGCGAGCAGGTAGCTGCCGTAGGCGCAGCACAGGGCGAGGAAGCGGCGGTTGCGCAGCAGGGCGCGCGTGCCGCTGCCCCGCCGCGGTGACCGGTCGCGGCCGGAGACGCGCCGTGGCATGAGCCGCGCGTGTCCGGCGAGGATTAGGACGAAGACGGCGGCCCCGGCGAGGCAGGCGGTGCGGAAGTCCACCGCGAGCAGCAGCGCGCCGAGCAGCGGTCCGACGAACGCGCCGGCCTGGCCCGCCACGCTGAACAGGGCCAGGACCCGGGTGCGCGGTCCGTTGCCCGCCGCCTCCCACGCCACGGCCTGACGGGCGACCTCGGACTCCACCGCGGGGGAGAACAGGGCGGCGGCGAAGCCGATCACGAGCACGGCGCCGATCACCGCCCAGGTCGCCTGCGCGTACCCGAGCCAGGCGAACCCGGCGATCCGCAGGGCGCAGCCCGCCAGGACGACCGGGCGCACCCCGTACCGGTCGACGAGCCGGCCGCCGACCACGAACAGCCCCTGCTGGCTGAAGGTCCGCAGCCCGAGGACGAGACCGACCAGCCAGCCGGCCATGCCGATCGCGCTGCCGAGGTGTTCCGCGAGGAACGGCAGCACCGCGTAGAAGCCGATGTTGAAGGCGAGCTGCGTGAGAATCAGCAGCCGCAGCAGGGGGGACAGGCTCCGGCAGACGTCCGAGGTGCGTTCCCGTGCGGGCCCGGGAGCACGGGCGGCTCGGCGGCGGGCGGTACGGGAGACGCGGTCTGTCATGGGGTGTCCGTCGGTCGGCGGGCTCGGGTGGGCACATGCACAGATGCAAGCTGCTCGCACCTGCGAATCCTAGGCGCTGTCCCGTGACTGCTGGATCTCGCGTGATGTGACGCCCCTTTACCTCACCGCTATCTATTGGGAGTCGTTGAGGAGGGGATCGTGCAGGACGTGGTGCCGGCGCTCCTGGTCAAAGAGCCGTTGCACGGTTACGACCTGCGCAGGCGCCTGGCGGCGGCACTCGGGCCGCTCGGGGAGACGCTGAACGCGGGGCAGGTCTATGTCACGCTCACCCGGCTCGAAAAGGCGGGCCTGGTCGTCCAAGTGCGCGAGGAGGCGGCGGTGCGCGGCCCGAAACGCAAGGTGTTCGCGCCGACCGCGGCCGGGCACGAGCGAGTGGCCGCGTGGATGGCCGAGAGCACCGGGCCCCGGGCGGACGTGGCGGAGTTCCATCTGAAACTGGTGGCCGCACGCGAGTCCGGCACGGCCGATCCGCTCGCTCTCGTGGACGCACGCCGACGGGAGCTGATGAGCAGCCTCGCCGAAGCCCGGCATGCCGCCCTCGCTCACGACACGGATGCGGAGGCCGGGCTGCTGCTGGAGGGCGTCGCGCTCCGGTTGCAGGCCGATCTGCGCTGGTTGGAGGTGTGCGAGCGGGCCTGGTCCGGCCGCACGACGCGTGGGAAAGGCGGAGGGAACGGATGAGGGACGGTCAGCGGGTCCGGTCGCGGCGGCGCGGTACGGACGACAGCGCGGGAGCGCGCCGGCCCGGTGAGGCGGCCGGGCCGGTGGTGCGCGCGGTGGGCCTGGCGCGCGTGTACGGCGAGGGCGAGAGCGCGATATGGGCCGTCGATGGTGTCGATCTGGACGTCCCCGCCGGGCAGATGCTCGCCGTGACCGCGCCCAGCGGCTGCGGCAAGTCCACGCTGCTCCAGCTGCTGGGCGGCCTCGACCGGCCCACCGAGGGCGAGGTGTGGCTCGGCGGACGGCGCATCGACGACCTCGGCGAGCGGGCGCTCGCCCGGCTGCGGCGCCGCTCCCTCGGGACAACTGCTCCTGACAGGGCGCCTGGTACTGCGCGACATGCGCCGCCGCCCCGGCGAGGCTGTCCTCTTCCTGCTCGCCGTCACCATCGCGAGCACGAGCCTGACCCTCGGCCTCGCGACCGGTGACGCCGTCGACACCGGGTACGAGAAGACGCGCGCAGCCACCGCGGTGATCGTTCTTGCCGGGTCAAGTGGATATCGAGACGAATTCTGGAAACGCCGTACGCTAAAGCGTTGACCAAAACTCCACGACCCCTGGATCGCCATCCTCGGTGCCGTTAAGATCACGCGATGGTGTGCAATCGGCCGGACTTGCTGAGAGGGGGCCACTTGTTCGTCACGGATCACCCGATATGTAGTTGTATGGCGTACCGCACGACACCTGAACGCTGCATTGACAGCAACAGAAACGCGTATGACTACGAGCAGGAGTCGGTGACAGCCAAGTGACGACACATCCAGCCAACCGTCTTTTCCCCGCCTGCGGGAAACTGAGGTCGGCGCGCCATTTCAGGCGACTGCGCCGCGAGTGCGAAGCACGGCTCACCGCAGTACACGTCGAGGAGGGGGCAAGGGATGTCCTGTCCCTCCGGGAGCGGCTCAGCGCCCTGCGCGGCAAGCCGATCCACCTGGTGCCGATGGCCATACCCGGATATTCCGTGAACGGCATGTGGATATCCACCGTGATGACCGACTTCGTGATCTACGAAGCGCGCACCACGCGGGCTCATCAGGAACATATCATCGCGCATGAACTCGCCCATATACTCTGCGGGCACCAAGCCGTGGCGGACGCGGACAACACCGTACTGCGCCAGTTGTTCCCGGACATAGCGCCCGAGGTCGTCCGGCGCGTGCTCCAGCGCACCAAGTACTCCGACCGCAGCGAGCAGGAGGCGGAGATGACGGCTTCCCTGCTGCTCGCCCCGGGCCGGCCGGCGAGGGACGCCCCGACGCCCCCGCTCTCCCCGGACGACGAGGTCGTCTCGCGGCTCAGGGCGGCCATCGCGATGGACCGTGCCCCTCACACCGACCCGGTGCGGTGAATGCTCTTCACCCTCTTCTCGTGGGCCTGCGCCATAGCCACCCTCACCGCGTTCCTGTACAAACTGCCGGCGCTGCTGTCGAATGCGAAGAACCTGGCGATAGCGGCCCTGTGCACCTACTTCCTGTGCAACTCCATCGCCTACTTCGTCGACCTCGAGGGATGCCGGGAAAAGATCAACGAGTTGCTCGGATTCCCGAACGCGACCACCATCGTCGTCCAGGTCTCGGTGGTGGTCCTCACCGCTGCGCAGCAGATCACCGTGGTCAATCTGACCCTCCCCGCCAGGAGCGCGCGCCGTTCCACCCGATGGCTGGCACTCGGTTTCGGAATGTCGATCGTCGTCCTGGTGACACTTTTCTTCATGGTTCAACCGAGCAGGGAGGCTGCCGCACAGGAGACCATCTACCTCAACCTGCACGACACGGGATACGCCCTGTACTTCACCTACTACTTGACCGTGTGCACCGCGGGGCGAATCCAGACGGTGCTGTTCGCCTTCCGCTACGCGCGGACCGCACCGGAATGCTGGCTGCGCCTCGGAATGTGGTCCGTCGCGGGTGGCTCGGCGCTCATTCTGGTCTACTGCGGGGTCCGCTACTGGCAGATCCTCGCCCTTCACACCGACGGTGTCGTGGAGCCCTGGAAGTTCCTGTTCTGGTTCATCGCGGACAGCGGAACCCTCTTGCAGATATTCGGCTGGACGGTCCCCTCATGGGGGCCCCGGGTGGGTGCCCTCGGCCGCTGGCTGAACAGCTACCGCAGCTATGTGCGGCTGGCTCCGCTGTGGCGCGGCGTGTACGGGGCGGCGCCCGGCATCGCCCTGGAGCACCCGTCGTCCCGTCTCCTCGCCTGGCTTCCGCCCCGGCCGCTCGACTACCACCTGTACCGTCGCGTCATCGAGATAAGGGACGCCGAACTGATCCTCCGGCAGGCGGCGGACCCGATCAGCCTGCACCGTCTGGACCAGGCGTACGGCATGCCGCACGAAGCGCTGTGCGAGGCGGCGGTGCTGCGGTCGGCACTGCGGGCGGGGCTCGGCGCGCCGCGGTCGGCCGGGGCGACCCAGCAGGGCCCGTCGGCCCGCCGGCGCTCGGCCGGCACCGGGCTCCAGCAGGAGATCGCCGCCCTGATACAGGTGTCGAACGCGTTCCAGGCACTGGACAGGCGTGCCCCGGCCGGCAAGGGCTCCCGGCCCCGATGACGCTCGGCCCCGATGACGCTCGGCGCGGACGACGCCGGGCGCGGCGGGTCGTCGGTGCGGACGACGCCCGGTACGGCCGATGGTCGGTGCGGACGACGCCCGGTACGGCCGATGTTGGGCGCGGATGGCGTTTCCGTCCGCGGGACGTTCAGTGATGTGTCTCTTCGCGGCCGGTGCGGGGTGCGTCGTCCGGCAGGCCCTCGAGCTTCCGCAGCTGGTCGATCATGCTGTGGAGGGCCCGGCGGCTGGACTCGGACAGGCCCGTCGAGCGCAGGGCGATGTCCCGCGCGTCCGACTGCTTCAGGGCCTGGAGCAGGTCCAACTGGTCGTCGATCTTCCGCGACTCCTCCTCGTCGAGGAAGTAGGCCGCGCTGACCCCGCAGTACTGGGCGAGTGCCTCCAGGTGCCGCATCGTGGGGTTCGTCTTCCGCCCCGTGCGCAGCTGCCACACGTACGTCGCGCTGATCGTCTTCTCACCCGCGGCGATGTTGATCGCCGTGGCGATGTCCTCGTTCGACGGAGCACGCTGACCGGCGGGTGTCGTCACGGTCAGCAGGTGTTCCAGCTTTTCCGCAAGGCTTCTCGGCCCGGGATGCACATCCTCCGTGTGACCACTCGCCTCGGTCATGACCGTCACCCCCCTCTTCCTCGGTAGCGTCCTTGTCAGTTGTCAACTGTAACGACCTGCGGCTCGGTCTGGCCACGCCGTCCGCGGCCCGCGGGCCCGCCCGCGCCGACCAGGCGCCGGAAGAGCAGGAGCGTCATCGCGTACTGCGCCGCCGTGCCGATGATCATGGAGAGCCAGACGCCCTGGACGCCGAGAGCGGGCAGGGAGCTGAGCCCGTAGGCGAGCGGCAGTTGCACACAGGCGCCGAGCGCGGTGACCCAGAAGAGGGAGCGGGCCTGCCCGCCGCCCATGAACACGCCGCCCAGCCCGACGACCCCGGCGAGCAGCACCAGGTACGGCAGGAGATACCACAGGAGCGTCGCACCCGAGTCGACGACTGCCGGCGATCCGGTGAAGAACTCCATGATCACGCGTCCGCCGAGGGCGAGGACGAGTCCGGCCGCGGCACCGGCCGCCGAGGCGAGCAACAGGCTCTGGTGGGCGATCACCCGGTCCGCGTTCCGCCCCGCTCCCCGCATCCGGGCGGTGAGGATGCTGCCGGCCTGGCGGAAGGCGTAGAAGGCCATGGTGACGAAGAGGATCATCTTGATCCCGATGCCGTAGGCGGCGAGCGGGTCCTCGCCGAACCGGGCGACGATGCCCACCAGGCTGGCGCTGATGCCCATCCGCAGCACGAAGTCCCCGGACGCCGGGAGCCCGATGCCCACGACGCGCCGCAGCGCGGCGGTCCAGCGCAGGGCGGTGGCCTCGCCGCCGGTGTCACCGAGGCGCTTGCGCCGCAGCAGGACGAGGCTCACACCGAGCGCGACCGCCCGGCCCAGGAGCATGCCGAGCGCCGCGCCCTGGACGCCCATCCGGGGCAGTACGCCGACGCCGTAGATCAGCAGCGGGTCCAGGACGAGGATGCAGGCGTTGGCGAGGATCGCCATCCGCATCGGCGTCCGGGTGTCTCCCGTGCCCTTGAAGATCCCGTCGACGACGTTCTGGGCGAAGAAGACCGTCATGCCGGGGAACGCGATGGCGAAGAAGTCCACGGCCAGCCGGTGGACCTCGCCGTCGCCGCTGCCCACGAGCAGCTCGGCCACCTGGTCACGGAGCAGGAAGCCGCCCACGACGACGATCGGTGTGATGATCAGCCAGAGGGCTCCGACGGCCCGGACGAGGACCGGCAGCTCCGCCCGCCGACGGCCGCCGAGCGCGTCGGCGATCAGCACCGTGGCCCCGATGTTGGCCATCAGGATGATCCCGAGGAGCACGTTCTCCAGGGTGCTGGCGACGGCCACGGCACCGACCGCCGCCTCGCCGAGGCGTGCCACCCAGACGGTGTCGATGATGCCCGCGACCACCCCGGAGAGCAGCTCGAAGTAGACCGGCACCCCCAGCCCCAGAAGTGCTCGGCGGGTGGCGGTCGGGGTGAGCGGTTCGGCCTCCGCGGGCGTCTGCCTACCCTCAGGGGTGCTGGACAACGGCCACGACCTTTCCGAGGGCTCGGTCGGCTTCCATGTGGTGGTGTGCTGCGGCGACCTCGGCGAGCGGGAAGACGCGGTCGATCACGACCTGGCGGCTGCCCTTACCGATCGCGTCGAGATGCTCCTGGAGGGCGTGCCGCGCCCAGTCGCCGCTGTTGACGGAACTGCTGGAGAAGGTGGTCAGGGTCGCTCCGGAGGGGATGTCCTCCAGTGGCTCGAACTCGGGGATGGTCCAGCTGTCGGACAGGATGCCCGAGTTGCAGACCCGGCCGCCGGGCGCCAGCAGGCGCAGCGAGTCCAGGACGGCCGCGCCGCCGACCAGGTCCAGCACCCGGTCGGCGCCCTCCGGCCAGAGGGCGCGGACGTCCTGGCCGAGACGGCCGCCCCGGTCGATCACGACGTGGTCGGCACCGTGCCGGAGCAGCTTCTCCGCCTTGCCGGGGTCGCGTGTCGTGGCCGCGGTCTCCACGCCGCTGCCCGCGGTGAGGGCGAGCGCCGCCATGCCGACGGAGGAGGTGGCGGCGCGGATGAGCAACCGGTGGCCCGGCCGCGGAGCCAGCGCCGCCAGCGAACCGTGGGCGGTGAGGAAGGACTCCGGCACGGCCGCCAGGACGTGCCACGGCAGTGCGGAGGTCAGGGGCATGAGCTGGGCCGTGGGCAGCAGGGTGTACTGCGCGTAGCTGCCGTCGAACACGCGCCCCATGCCGCCCATCGCGGCCGCGACCGCGGTGCCCGCCGGCAGTGCCGGGTCGGACGAGGACTCCACGACACCGACGCACTCGATGCCCAGGACGCGGGGGAAGCGCACGGTGGGGGAGAGCCCGCGGCGGGTGAACAACTCCGAGCGGTTCAGCCCGAACGCCGTCACGCGGACCAGGGTCCAGCCGTCCCGCGGCTCGGGGCGGGGCAGGTCGCGCGGCCGCAGCACCTCGGGCCCGCCGGGACGCTCCACCACCATCGCTCGCATCGTCGTACGGCCGGACACGCACTCCCCCTCTCCTCGCCGCCTCGCCCGCCGACGGCGGCCTCGGTACCGCGCCGCCCGACGGCGGAGACAGACTAGCTCGATTCGTGTCACTCTAATAGAGCTAGTCAAGACTTTCGCCCGGCCCCACGCGCCTCGAACGGCACCGCGCCCTCAGGCCGTCGAACGGGCCCGCGCCCGTCGGTCGTCCCGGCAAGGAAGAAGGAAGACGTGCTGACCCTCTCGATCCTCGGCTTTCTGGCGGAGCGTCCGATGCACGCCTACGAGCTGCGCCGCCGTATCTCGGAGCTGATCGGCCACAACCGGCCGGTGAGCGACGGGGCGCTCTACCCGGCCCTCAACCGGCTGCGCCGGGCCGGCCACGTGGAACGCCAGGCCGAGCCGGGCGACAGCGCACCGCCCCGGCAGGTCCTGCGGATCACCCCCGCCGGCCGGGCCGAGCTGCTGCGCCGGCTGAGCGAGCCCAAGGAGAGCGAGATCACCGACAGCGGTGCCTTCTTCACCCTGCTGGCCTTCCTCAGCCGGCTGCCCGATCCCGCCCGGCAGGCAGCCGTCCTGCGCCGGCGGCTGGACTTCCTGAGCCGGCCGGCCGGCTTCTTCAGCCGGTCCGGCACACCGGTGCGGATCAAGGACGAGGAGGACCGGTACCGCCGGGGCATGCTGATCATGGCCAGAGCGACGCAGCAGGCGGAACGCGAGTGGCTGGAGGCGACGCTGCGGGAGCTGCTCGGCGCCGACGCCGCCGTCGAGCGCCTGCCGTGAGCCGGCCGGAACGGCCCGGGTGTGCGACCGCGCCCCGTCGGGGACGCTCGCGCACACCCTGGCGGGGGCGCGCACGCCCTCAGCGCGCTTCGGACGCCGCCCGGAGCCGTTGCCGCAGCACCCCGGCGGTGAGCACCACCGCGGTCAGCGCCCCCGTGCCCACCACCTGGGGACGGGTGTCCTCGTCGGCGGCGAGCGCGACGAGGAGGGCGCCCATCGCGAGCAGCGCCACCGCCGTCAGCCAGGGGAAGCCCCACACGCGCACGGTGAGCCGCTCCGGTGCCGTCCGCTCCAGTTCCGCCCGCAGCCGCAGCTGGGTCGCCGCCACGGCGATCCAGACCACCAGCGCGATGGCGCCCACCGAGTTGAGCATCCACAGGAACACGCTGTCGGGCCACTCGAAGTTCAGCAGGACGGAGACGAAACCGAAGGCCACGGAGGCCAGTACCGCCCGGCGCGGCACGCCGCCGGCGGAGAGCCGGCGCAGCGGGCCCGGGGCCTCGCGCCGTTCGGCCAGCGAGAAGACCATGCGCGAGGCGGCGTAGAGGTTGGCGTTGAGGGCCGAGAGCAGCGCGGCCAGCAGCACGACGTTCATCAGCTGGGCGGCGCCGGGCACCCCCACGCGGTCCAGTACCGCCACGAACGGACTCTGCCCGATCCTGCTGTCGTTCCACGGCAGCACGGTGACGATGACCGCCACCGATCCGACGTAGAACAGCAGCAGCCGCCACACGACGGCGCGCATGGCCCTGCTCAGCCCGCGCGCGGGGTCCGCGGACTCCGCGGAGGCGAAGGTGACGACCTCCATGCCGCCGAACGAGAAGATCACCACGAGCAGTCCGGACAGCACCCCGTCCCATCCGTGCGGGAGGAAGCCCCCGTGGTCCGTCAGGTGGGCCAGTCCGATCGCCTTCCCGCCCGGCAGCCACCCCGCGATCGCCAGAACGCCGAGCACCAGGAACCCGACGATCGCGGCGACCTTCAGGGCGGCGAACCAGAACTCGAACTCACCGAAGGCGCCGACCGTCGCCAGGTTGGCCCCGGTGAGCACCGTCATGAAGACCAGCACCCACACCCAGGTGTCGACGGCCGGCACCCACCCGTGCACGATCACCGCCGCGCCCGTGGCCTCGATGGCCAGCACCACGACGATCATGCACCAGTAGAGCCACCCCACGGTGAACCCCGCCCAGCTGCCCCAGGCCCGCTCGGCGTGGGCCGAGAACGAGCCGGCCGACGGCAGTGCCACCGACAGCTCGCCCATCATCCGCATGACGAGCACGGACAGCAGACCGGCCAGCGCGAAGCTGACGAGGATGCCCGGCCCGGCCACCGCGATGCCCGCCCCGGAGCCCACGAAGAGCCCGGCCCCGATCGCCCCGCCCAGGCCGATCATGGTCAGGTGCCGCTGCCGCAACCGGGCCCGCGACCCGGAACCCCGTCCGTGCGGCCCCAGGCCCCCCGCGCCGGCGGGATCCTGGCCGGCGGGGCTCGGCGCCGTACGCGCTCCCTCCGTCCGGCTCGTCATCGCTGCCGGTCCCCGGTGTAGACGACTTTGAGCACCTTCTCGGCGCCCTCCAGCGCCGACAGGACCTCTTCACGGGTCCCGCCCCGGGCCAGGATCAGCGCGTAGCAGGAGACCGGGTTCTCCGGGTACTTGATGACCACGTGGTCCCCGGGCCTGGCCATCCAGCGCACCCCGATCACTCCGGGGACGTCCACGACCTCCTCGACGCCCGCGAAGGCGGCGATCTCCCCGCTGCGGTCGGCCAGCAGCGGCGTGAAACCGGCGGGGGTCGGGTGCTCCTCGGCGGTGAAGTCCAGCGGTTCCCCGAGGACCGCCCGCAGGTACTCCCTGGGGCCCCACACCCCGGTCGACTCCCGGATCGACTCCTGGACGAAGGCGGTGGTCCCGCCGAGCCGCCCGTTCACCTCGATGATCTTCGGGCCCTCGTCGGTGAGGCGCAGTTCGACGTGGGCACCGCCCACCGTCGCGCCCAGCGCCTTCAGCGCGGCCACGGCGGTGTCCACCAGACGGGCCTGCTCGCTCTCCGGGAGGGCCGACGGCGTCGCGTACGCGCCCTCGATGAAGTGCGGCTCCGCGAAGGGATAGGGCTTGTCGTGGATGGCCAGCAGGCGGTACTCGCCACCGCCGTACACCAGGTCCACGGCGAACTCGTCGCCCGACACGTACTCCTGGATCAGCACCCCCCGCGTCTCGGGGTAGGCGTAGATGCGGGCGACGTTGGGGACCGAGTACGCGCCGTCGCTGAAGGCGTCGGGTTCGTAGAGGCCGGTGATGTTCTCGAACGCCGCCTTCAGCTCGGTCTCGTTCGCCACCTTGGTCACGCCTTGGCTGGCCGCGCTGGCCTGGGGCTTGAGGACCAGCGGGAAGCCCAGTTCGGCGGCGGCCGCCAGGGCCTCGGGGAACGTGGTGGCCACCCGGGTGCCGGGCGTGGGCACCCCGGCCTCGGTGAGCCGCCGCCCGGTGAGGAACTTGTCGCGCATCGCGCGCACCGCCTCCGGTGAGTTGCCCGGCAGGCCCAGCTCGGCGGTGATCCGGGCCGCCACGTGCAGCGCACCCTCGTGGAAGGTGGCCACGGCGTCGATCCGGCCGCCGTCCGCGAGATGGGCGCGGACGGCGGCGAGCACCGCCTCCTCGTCCAGCTCGTCCACGGCCAGGTGCTCGTCGTACAGGCTGTCGTCCGCCGGGGGCACCGCGGCGGCCAGCAGCACCTTCAGGCCCATCTCGTGCGGGGTGCGCAGCAGGTCCGGGTTGAGTGAGGCCGCGATCATCAGCAGTACGCGGGATTCAGACATGAGTTCTCCGTCGGTTCCGTTCTTCGGTGAGCGGTGGTGGGGGACGGTGCCGCACCCGCAGGGCGCCGGGCAGGAGGTCGAGCGCGCGCCGGCAGGCGGCGGCGTCCTCGCCCACCGAGACCGCGAGGACGACGGGACGGGCGGGTGCGTGGCCCTCGCCGTCCCGGTCCGCGCCGAGGTGCACCTCCCAGATGCCGCCCGGCAGCGCGGACACGTCCAGCTCCACGGGTTCCAGGGCGAGTTCCCGTCCCGGGCGGGTGAGGCGCACGGCGGCCGCGCTCCGCCGGCGCGGGGTGAGATCGGGTGCGGCGCCGGCCGCGAGGTCGGCCCAGGCCAGTGCGCAGTCGACGCCCGTCGCCAGCGACCCGGCCCGCAGCAGGGGGTCGGCGCCGAGCAGACCCTCGACGCCCACCCACTCGGCCGGCCTGCCGCCGTCCCGCCCGACGACGCCGACCTCGGTGGCGGTGAGGCCGGCGCGGATGTCTAGCCCGCGGTGCGCGCCGAGCACCGCCCCGATGACGTCCCGCCGGTGCAGGAGCGGATCGGACGCCTCGACCACGTATCCGGTGTCCTCGCCCTCCCGCTCCGGACGCGCGGCGAACAGGGGTGACGGCCGGCCGTCGAGAACCGCGCAGACGACCACGACGGTCCAGGCCGGGCCGGGCGCGGACCCGTCGGCCGGCGCGGACCGGCGCGGCGTGCCGGACCGGCTGAGCGCGGCCGTCCGCAGGGCCGCCGTGGGCAGACCGGAGCGCTCCGCCAGCCGGAGCGCCCGGTCCACGGCGGCCCTCTGGAACGTGACGACCCCGGCCGCCGCGGCCGGGCCCCCGCCTTCTGAGCCGCCGCCCGCGGGCGGGGACAGCAGGCGGTACCGGCGCTCGATGCCGCGCCGCGCCCAGCCGGCGGGATCTCCGCCGTCGTCACCCACCAGCAGCAGGGACGGGCGTCCGTCCGCCGGTCCGGCCGGCCGGAGCGGAGCGTCGCGGCGCGAGTGCTGTGCGAGGGCCCGTGAGGCCATGGAAGATGCACACCTCCTTCGCTCGATGCCGACTCGACGTCGGCCCGGTGTCCCGCCCCGGCGGAGGCGGACGTCAGGTCGGGCGGCCGACGGGCCCGGCGAGGACACGCGCCCGCCGCCGGTCCGCCAGGGTCCGCACCGACACGGTGGTGGCGACCACGCAGGCGCGCATCGCCCCGAGGGCCTGCCGCGCCAGCTCCAGGGCGTCGCCCCCGCCGTCCTCCCGGCCGGCGTCCTCGGCCGCCACCGCGATCAGCGCCGCTCCCTCCACCGCCGCGATGAGCGCGGAGTCCAGGGCGTCGCCCTGGTCGGCCGTCGCGCGTATCTCGGCCAGCACGTCGCGCAGCCGCTCGGCCGTGGCGGCTTCGGTGATCCGAGCCGTCACGACAGGGACCGCCGGCTCGGGTGCCGCTCCGGGAGTTCCCGGCCCGGCTTGGTCAGCAGCAGGTCGCCGATGTAGAGGTGGTCGAGCTCGGTGTTGAGGAAGGTGCGCACGGCGTCGGCGGGCGTCTCCACGATGGGCTCACCGGCGTCGTTGTACGAGGTGTTCAGCACCAGGGGCACCCCGGTGAGGTCGGCGAAGTGCGAGATCAGCTCGTGGTAGCGCGGGTTGACGTCCGCTTCGACGGTCTGCACCCGCGCCGTGCCGTCCACGTGGGTGATGGCCGGGACCTGCGCCCGGCGGCTCTCCAGCACCTCGGGCACGAGCAGCATGAACGGGCTGTCGCCCCGCATGTCGAACCACTCGCCCGCCCGCTCGGCCAGGACCGAGGGCGCGAACGGCCGGAAGACCTCGCGGTGCTTGACGACCTCGTTCAGGTAGTCGCGCACCTCCGGGTGGCGCGGATCGGCGAGCATGCTGCGGTGCCCGAGGGCCCTCGGGCCGATCTCCGAGCCGCCCTGGAACCAGCCGACGAGGCGGTGCTCGGCCAGGAGCGAGGCGACCTCGGCGACGGTGGCGCGGCGCGACTCGACCCGGTCGCCGGCCGCCCGCACGGCCTCCTCGATCTCCTGCTCCGCGTAGTCGCGGCCGGTCGAGCCCGAGCGCACCGGGTGCCGTTCGGTTCCGCCCGCGATCGCGTAGTAGCCGTAGTAGGCGGCACCGATGGCGGTGCCCGCGTCACCGGCCGGCGGCAGGATGTAGACCTCGTCGAAGGGGCCCTCGGCGGCGATCCGCTGGTTGGCGACGGAGTTGAGGGCGACGCCGCCGGTGAGGCAGAGCTTGTCGCGGCCGGTCACCTCGTGGGCGTACCGGGCGAGTTCCAGCATCGCCTCCTCGGTCTCGGTCTGGATCTTGTAGGCGACGTCCTTGGCGAACTGGTGCTGCCAGGACCCCTTCTGCCGGGCGTCGTAGCCGTCGCCGTCGGAGGCGTACCAGGATTCCCACGCCTGCTCCATGTCCTCGGTGCGCACCACCACGTTGCCCTCCTTGACGGTGAGCAGGCGCTGCCACTCGGGGCGGGGCCGGCCGTAGGGGGCGAGGCCCATGGTCTTGCCCGCCTCGGTGTAGCCGCCGCAGCCGAAGTCGCCGAAGGTGGGGTGGCCCCAGCGGGTGACGAATCCGAGCTTCGCCGAGAAGAAGCTGTAGAAGAGCCCGAGCCCCACCTCGCTCCAGTCCTCCGGGAAGGTCTCGGCGTGGACCCGCTGGAGCGAGGTGCCCTCGCCGTCGAAGATGGTGTGCTTCTCGATGCGTCCGGTGCCCGGCACCTTGCTGCCGACGCCGTCGACGACCAGCACCGCGGCCTCGTCGAACGGGGAGGCGAGGTAGCCGGCGTAGGCGTGGGTGAGGTGGTGCGAGGGCAGCGGCAGGCTGTGGATCCGGCTCTTGTCGCGGATCGGCAGCTCCTTCAGGATGCGCTCGCGGGCGCCGTCGCCCAGCGGCCGGTTGCCCACGACGACGTCGATGTCGTCGATCCCGATGCCGGCCGCGTCGAGGCAGTAGGTGATCGCCTTCATCGGCAGGACCTTCGACAGCTTCTCGAAGTGGCCGTGGATGATGAAGCCCTCGGAGTGCTTGAGCCGGTCCAGCCGCTCCTCCTCGACCGCGGCCACGATCCGTCCGTCCCGCAGCAGACAGGCGGCACGGTCGTGGCTCAGGTTGATGCCGAGTACGTACATGTCACAGTCTCCATATCGTTGGCGGATCGAGAGTTGCTGACGGGTCATCAGACGAAGTGGCGTCCGGCGTCCACGACGAGGGTCTGTCCGGACACCGCCGTCCCGGTGCCCAGCAGGAACGCGGCGGCCTCCGCGATCTCCAGGGGATCGACCAGCCGGCGCAGGGCGGTGGTGCGGATGATGCCGTCGAGCACCGGGCCGTCCAGCGACGAGGTCATCGCCGACTCCACCGGCCCCGGGGCGAGCGCGTTCACCCGGACGCCGTGGACCCCGAGATCGCGCGCGGCGCTGCGGGTCAGCCCGATCAGGCCCGCCTTGCTCGCGGCGTACTGCGGTCCGAACGCGCCGCCGGTGAGGGCGGCGACGCTGGACACGTTCACGACCGAGCCGCCCTCCTCGCGCAGCGCCGGAAGCAGCAGCTGGATCAGCCGGAACGGCGCGGTGAGGTTGAGCCGCAGCGCCTGCTCCCAGGCCGTGGCGCTGACGTCCTCGAACGACTCGGGGCGGGCCCCGCCGGCATTGTTGACCAGCCCGTTCACCGACGGCCACCGCCGCAGGACCGCGGCCGCCAGCCGGTCGGGCCCGTCCGCCGCGGTGAGGTCCGCGGCGACCGCGAACGCCTCGCGGCCCGCCTCCCGCGCCGCCCGCAGGACCGGTTCGAGGGCGGCCGCGTCACTGCGGTACTGAAGGGCGAGGTCGGCCCCGAGTTCGAGGAACCTGCGGGCCATGGCCCGGCCGAGGTCGCCGGAGGCCCCGGTGACCACCACGCGCTTGCCCTGGAGTGTCATCCGCCCTCCCCGTCCGCCACGACACAGCCCTTCACGTCCCTCAGGAACTGCCCGAGGTGGCCCTCGTGCGGCAGGTACGGGTCCTGCCACCAGCCGGGGACCCGCCCGTGGACGACCGTGCGGATCGAGGGTGTCCCGAGCGCCTCGTCCACCAGGGACGGATCCGTGCCGATCAGCGTGAGGACCAGGGAGTCGCGCAGCGGGGCGACACCCTCGGACGCGCGCCAGGGAGCCACCCAGACACAGGGGAACGGCAGTTCGGCGCGTAACCCGGGGTGGTCGGAGCGGTCCACGCACAGCACGGCGGGCCGCAGCGCGGCCGCGTCGCCGTCCACGAGCGGTGTCGGGTCGCCGGCGCAGTACGGTTCCAGCAGATCCGGCGCCCCCTCGGCGGCCGCGGCGAGCGCGTGCCGCAGACCCACGGCCTCCTTGAGCGGCCGGGCCGGCAGGACGGCGCCCGGATCGGTCACCGGGAGCACGGGCAGCGCGGCCAGCCGCTCGGCCAGCGCGGCGGCGAGGGCGCGGTGGTCGCCGGAGGTGAGGACGACGCTGGCGTTGGTGCAGCGGACCCCGCCGTCCTCGGCGATCTCCCCCACGAGGTGGTCGAGAAGGCCGTCGTCCACGGGGCCGTCCACCAGGACCTTGCTGCGGCCGGGCCCGTGCACCAGGACGCGGCGGTCGCCGCGCAGCCGGGCCACGGTGGCCTCGCTCCCGTACACCAGCGCCAGATCGGCCGCGGCGACGAGCGTGTCGGCCGCGGCGTGCGAACCGGGCAGCAGGCTCAGCAGACGGGGCGGGAGCCCCGCCCGCAGCAGTGCCCTGACCAGCCGCAGCGGGGTGATCGGGTCGCGCGCGCCGGGCCGTACGGCGACGCCGTGGCCCAGGGCGACGGCCTTCAGCCAGCCGAGGTGGGTGGCCGGGTGGTTGCTCGGCGCGATCACCCCGAGCACCGAGCCGCGGCGGACCCAGCGGGCCGGGCGTCCCGGTGCGGCGCCGACGGGCCGATGCTCCGCGACCACGTCGGGCAGCACCCGGCACTGCCGCTCCCACCGGTCCAGGGTGCGCCGTGCGACCGCGACGGGGGCACCGGAGGCCAGGGCCTGCTGCCGGCAGTAGTCGTCGGGGGTCTGCCCCTCGACCGTCTCCGTGGCGAAGATCCGGCCCGCCTCGGCCAGCGCGGCCGCCAGTTCACCGGGGGCGGTCTCGGGGAGCGTGCGCATGGCTCCGGCCGTCAGCCTGGTCAGGAGCGGCGGCGCCTCGTGGACGGTCGCCAGGGGTGCGCCGGTGACGGCGTGCAGGACGTGCGTGTCCCGCGAGGTGCTCTCCGCGCCCTGGCGGATGAGTGGTATGGACAACACGTCAGATCGTTTCCTCCGGTACGGGCCGGGACCGGTCGGGGCTCCGCGCGGCGTCGGCCGGGGGCGGCGGGGCCGCCCTCCGCGTCCGCGTCCGCGCCCGCTTCCGTGCCGTCAGACGGGCCAGCCCTCGAAGACGACCGCGCGCACCGGGGCCGCCTCGACACCGGCGATCTTGACGGGCAGTGCCATGAGCTGGGCGACGGGCACGCTGATCCGGTCGAGGTTCTGGATGTTCTCCAGGATCGGGATGCCGGCCGCGAGCAGGCGCCGGTGCACCTGGCCGCTGCGGTCGTCCGGGCGCTCGGTGATGCAGTCCATGCCGACGAGCACCGCCTCGTTGTCCACCGCCCAGTCGGCGGCGGACACCGTGAGGTAGGGCGGGTTGTCCCAGTAGTCCGCACGCCCCAGGTAGCGGTTGGGGTGATCGGTGCGGATCAGCAGGCGGTCCCCCGGCCGCCACACCTCGTGCAGCGCCTTGTCGAGGTCCTCGCCGGTGACGGGTTCGAGATCGCGCTTGTGGGAGAGGTCGGCGATGCAGACCCGGCCGACGAACGTCTCCAGGGGGACCTCGTCGATCTTCTCGCGGTCCTCGTAGAAGTGGTAACCGGACTCCACGTGGGAGCCGTTGTGCGGGAAGAGGTGGAGGTCGGAGAAGGTGCGGCCGGTCTTCGCCGGATCGGTCTCGGGGCTCATGGCCCGCCGTACGCCGAAGTCCGGGTACCAGGGCGCGTCGTACGAGGGCATCCCCTCGTACCAGCCCTGGCTGATGTCGATCATCTTCACCTGTACGCCTCCGTACACGATGCGGGCTTGGCCGTCCCCGGCTGGAGAGGGCACAGCGATTTGAGCATCATTAACTTGAGTTGACAACCCCCATTGACAGCTTTGATTCGGCGCTGGAGGATCGGCCCGACTGCAAGAGCTCTGTCGAGGCGCACCGCAAGGGGCTTGCCCGCACTCCGTGCTCCCCGGGCGAGCGGCGCCGGACAGCCCGCGCACGACAGCCCCATGGAAGGCATCCATGATCGTGGTGATGAGCCGAGAGGCAACGCAGGAGCAGGTCGAAAGGGTGGGCGCGTTACTCGCAGCGAGTGGCCTGAACCCCGTGTCCGGGGCGGCGAAGAGCGTCACCGTGCTGGTGAGCGAGCAGGCCGGGACGCCGGAACTGGCCTCCTCGGTCCAGGCCGCGGACGGTGTCGACCGCGTGGTGCTGGTCCCCGGCCCGCAGCGGCTGACCAGCCGGCACTTCTCCCCGCAGGACACCCGCGTGGCGCTGGGCGGCCCGGACGGACCGATCCTCGGCGGTGCGGAGTTCGTGGTGATCGCGGGCCCTTGTGCCGTGGAAAGCCAACAACAGATGACAACCGTGGTGGATGTCGTGGTGGCCGGCGGTGCGTCCGTGCTCCGGGGCGGCGCCTTCAAGCCCCGGACGTCCCCCTACAGCTTCCAGGGCCTGGGCGTCGCGGGCCTGGCCCTGCTGGCCGAGCAGCGCGGCCGTACGGGGCTGCCCGTGGTCACCGAGGTCGTCACGCCCGAGGACGTGGAACGGGTCGCCGAGGAGAGCGACATGCTCCAGATCGGCACCCGCAACATGCAGAACTTCGCCCTGCTGCGCGAGGCCGGCCGCTCCGGCCGCCCGGTCCTGCTCAAGCGCGGCATGGCGGCCACCGTCGAGGAGTGGCTGCTCGCCGCCGAGTACCTGATGCACGCGGGCAACGGCGACGTGGTGCTCTGCGAGCGGGGCATCCGCTCCCACGAGCGCAGCACCCGCTTCACGCTCGACCTGAGCGCCGTCGCCGAGGCCAAACGCCTCACCCACCTGCCCGTCGTCGTCGACCCCAGCCACAGCACCGGCCGGCCGCACCTCGTCGGGCCCATGTCCCTGGCGGCCGCCGCCTGCGGCGCCGACGGCCTGCTGATCGACGTCCACACCGACGCGCGAGCCGCTCTGTGCGACGGCGGCCAGGCGCTGGGCGCCGCCCAGTTCACCGACCTCATGGACCGGCTCCGGCCGGTCGTGGAAGCCGTCGGGCGCAGCCTCGCCCAGCCGCGCGCCCGCCACCTCACCCAGGTCTGACCCCCGGAGGCAGAGGATGCCCATGGATACGCTGGAGCCGTTCACCGCCGACCTTCCCCCGGACGACTTCGTCCAGGCGGCGATGGAGTGGCACTTCTCCCCGTCCACCGGCTCGCCGTTCTGGGTCAAGCGAGCCGCGGAGCTCCCCTTCGACCCGCTGCGCGACATCCGCACCTGGGCCGACCTCGACCGCTTCCCCGACGTCAGCGAGGAGTGGCGGGACGTACCGGTCGACGCCCTGGTGCCGGCCGGCATCGACCGGTCCGACTGGGACTTCCAGGTCTTCGACAGCGGCGGCACCACCGGCCGCCCCAAGCGGATCGTGGAGTCGCGGTCCCGGCGGGCCGGGGTCCGATGGGTGAGCACGGTCCTCCAGGAGCACGGCGTGCCCGGCGAGGGCGACGGCCACTGGCTGCACATCGGGCCCACCGGCCCGCACATCGTGGGCCGCTCCATCGGACTGCTCGCCCAGCTGCGCCGGACCTTCTGCCACTACATCGACTTCGACCCGCGCTGGGTCAAGCAACGGGCGAAGCAGGGCCGGTCCGACGAGGTGGCCCGCTACGTCCGGCACATCCTCGACCAGGCCCTCGACGTCCTGCGCACCCAGCCCGTCTCCGTCCTCTTCGCCACCCCGCCGGTCCTGGAGGCCATCGCGGCCCGGGAGGAGATCCTCGATCTCGTCCGCGGCCGGGTCCGCGGCATCATCTGGGCCGGCACGAGCATCGGCGCCGAGACCCTCCACGTCCTGGAGACCGAACTCTTCCCCGACGCGGCGGTGGTCGGCCTCTACGGCAACACCATGATGGGCATCGCCCCGCAACGGCCCAGGACCCCGGGCGACGGCACGCAAGAGTGCGTCTTCGTCCCGTACCACCCCTTCAGCCGGGTACGGCTGGTGGACCCCGGGGACCCCGCCCGCGAGGTGGCCTACGGCGAGCGCGGGCAGGCCAGGATCAGCCTGCTCTCCCGGGACCTGCTGCTGCCGTGGACGCTGGAGCGCGACGTCGCCCTGCGCATCGAGCCCACCGACGCCTATCCGCAGGACGGCGTGGCGGACGTCCGCCCGCCGGCCGCCGAGGGCGCCCCCGCCGTCGTGGAAGGGGTGTACTGACCGTGCCCGCCCTCTCCGGCGCCACCGCCCTGCCCCTGCTGGGGCACGCCTCCCAGGACGACCTCCTCGACGTGTGCCGACGCGCCGCACGGACCGCACGGCGGCAGCGGCGCCCGGTCCTCGCCAGCTGGGCCACCCGGTTGCGGCACGCCGACCCCACCGCTCTGTGGAGCCACGGCCGCGCCCACACCGACCGCTCCCTGCTGTGGCAGTCGGCGTGGGACCGCGGCTCCCTCGTCGCCCTCGGCACGGCACACGATCTGACGGCCCGCGGCGCCACCCGGATCCCGCGGACCCGGACGGCCTGGGAGCGGCTGGTCCGGGACGCCGTGACCGGCGGCCATCCCGGCGACGGCCTGCCCACCGGCCAGGGCCCGCTGCTGGTGGGCGGCTTCTCCTTCGCCCCCGCCGGGGACTTCGCCGCGGCGGGACCGTCACCGACCGCCCCGCTGCCCGAGGCGCTGATGTGGGTGCCGGCCCTGCAGATGCGCGGATCCGCCGGCCTGTCCCCGATGGCCGAACTGCGCCTCAACGCCGTCGTCCACCCGCAGGACGACCCCGAACAGACCGCCAAGTCGCTGGTCCACCTGGCCGAGCGGTGCCTGCCCGAGGGAGCCGCCCCCCGCTCCGCCGACGCGCCGGAGCCGTCCTCCCGCCCGCCGTCGGCCGTCCGTGAACTGCCCCCGGCGGGGGAGTGGAAGGACCTGGTCGGGCAGGCCGTCGACCGTATCCGCGCCGGCGCCTTCGAGAAGGTGGTCGTCGCCCGCGAGGTCCGGGTGACCACCGGCACGCCCTTCGACCTCCCGGCCGCGCTGGAGCGGCTGCGCCGGACGTATCCGGACGCCACGGTCTTCGCCGTCGGACACGGGACGCACACCTTCATCGGCGCCACCCCCGAGTACCTGGTGCGCCTCGGCGGGGGCACCGTGCACGCCCTCGGGCTGGCCGGCACCGCACCCCGGGGCTCGACGCCCCGGCTGGACGCCGAACTCGAGAAGCAGCTGACGGAGAGCGCCAAGATCCGGCACGAGCACGACGTCGTGGTGCGCATGCTCGTCGACGCGCTGCGCGCCACGTGCGCGCACGTCGACGCCGGCACCGGACCGAGCGTGCTCAAGCTGGCCAACGTCCAGCACCTGGCCACGGTGGTCGAGGGAAGCGGCGTCCAGCCCGGCCTCGGCGTCCTCCGGTTCGTCGAACGCCTCCACCCCACCCCCGCCCTCGGCGGGCATCCGCGCGAGGCGGCCCTCGACTGGCTCGTACGCAACGAGGGCCTGGAACGCGGCTGGTACGCGGGCACCGTCGGCTGGACCGACACCTCGGGGCAGGGGGAGTTCGCCGTCGCCATCCGCTGCGCGCTCGTCCGGGACGACACCGCCTCCCTCTACGCGGGCTGCGGCATCGTGGCCGATTCCGACCCGGAGGACGAGTACCAGGAGACGCTCGTGAAACTGCGCCCGATGCTCCACGCCCTCGGGCTGGAGTGACACGCGCGGGCGCCTCGCGCAGGTCCGGCCGGGCTGTTTCACGCCGGGTCCGGCCTCCTCGTTCCGGTGTGGTCCGGGCTGTCTCACGCCCGACCGGCCTCGTTCCGGTTCCGGTTTGGGCTGTCTCGTGCCCGGTGTCCGTCCGTCCTCGTTCCGGTTCCGGTCCGGGCTGTCTCACGCCCGTTCCGATCCGGTCCGGGCTGTCTCACGCCCGTTCCGGTCCGGTCCGGGCTGTCTCACGCCCGGACCGGCCCCGTTCCTGTCCGTCCTCGGCCGAGCGGCGCCGACCGGACCCGTAGCTCCTCCGACCGAGAGAGATCACATCGATGCTGGCTGCCGTCTACCACGGGCAACGCGACGTCCGAGTCCAGGAGTGGCCCGATCCCCCGCCCCCCGCGGCGGGGGAGATCCAGCTGGACATCCTGCGGGCCAGCATCTGCGGGACGGACGTGGACGAGTTCACCTCCGGGCCGCATCTGATCCCCTTCGCCGCCCCCCACCCCGCCAGCGGCCGGGTCGGCCCGCTGGTACTCGGCCACGAGATGGTCGGGCGGGTGGCGGCCGTGGGACCTGAGGTCACCGGGTTCGGCGTCGGTGACGTGGTCGTGCCCGGCTCGGGCGTCTCCTGCGGGGCGTGCCGGTGGTGCCGGGCCGGACGGACGAACCTCTGCGCCGGCTACTACACGGTCGGACTGCACGTGGACGGCGGCCTCGCCGAGCGGGTCAACGTGTCCGCCCGCATCAGCCGCTCTGTCGGAAGCTGCTCGCCGGACGTCGCGATCATGGCGCAGCCGCTCGCCGTCGCCCTGCACGCGGTACGCGGCACCGGGGCCGAACCGGGTGCCACCGTCGCGGTGATCGGGCTGGGCGGGATCGGTTCGCTCGTCGTCGCCGCCTGCACCGCGTGGGGCATCGACACGATCGGCGTGGACGTCTCGGCCGCCCGCCTGGAGATCGCCGGGCGGAGCGGGGCCTCCGTGCTCGTCGACGCGTCCCGGCAGGACGCGGCGGCCGCGATCCGGCGCGCCACCGGCGGCGACGGCGCGGACGTCGTCATCGAGACCTCCGGCGTGCCCCAGGGCCTGCGGACCGCCATGGGGGCGGTGAGCCGCGGCGGTCACATCCGGCTGGTGGGCCTGCACCGCGACCCGTCGCCGCTGGACCTGACCAGGCTCGTCCTCGACGAGATCCGGGTGTCGACCTCGAAGGTGCACATCTGCGACCAGGACCTGCCCGAGGCGCTCGCCCTGCTCGCGGACCATCCGCGGATCGCCTCCGCCTCCCTCGACGCGGTCATCGGCCTGGCGGACGTCGTACCGGCCGGGCTGCTGCGGATGGCCTCCGGCGAGGCGGCCGGGAAGATCGTCGTCAAGCCCTGAGGGTGAGGGAGCGCGGCCCCGGACGGACCGCCGTCGACGGCTCATATGAGACGCCCACGCTTCTGAAGAGCACCCATGCTTGTTCCCGGGGCATGGGGGAACTCCGAGAGGGACAGCTCGCCGCCCCGTACCACCGACGGGACCGGATGCCGGACCACGGCGGCGAAGCGTCCGCCCGTCACCTCTAGGAGTAGCCGTGACCGTTCGCATCGGAGTGGAGGAAGAGTTCCACCTCGTGGAGGTGGAGACCGGCCTGCTGGTGCCACGCGCCGACACGGTGCTGGAAGGACTGCCCGGACAGACCTTCACGACCGAGCTGCAACAGACGACCGTGGAGTCGAACAGCGGCGTGCACATCACGCTGGACGACCTGTACGGCGACCTGACCGGCACCCGGCGGCAACTGGACGCGGCCGCCTCCGCCAACGGACTGGCCGTGGTGGCCGCCGGCACGGTGCCCCTCGCACGCACGGCGGCCGTCCACCCCACCGCCGGTCTCCGCTACCGCCACATGGTCGACGAGTACCGGATGGTCGCCGACGAACAGCTCATCTGCGGGGCCCACGTCCACGTGGACGTCCCCGACCGCGACACCGCCGTACGGATCATGTGCGAGGTGTCGCCGTGGCTGCACGCCCTGCTCGCCCTGTCGGCGAGCTCGCCGTTCTGGCTGGGCGCCGACACCGGCTACGCGAGCTGGCGGACGATGCTGTGGCAGCGCTGGCCCACCGCCGGGCCGGTGGGATGTTTCGCCGACGCCGCCGAGTACGACGCGGCCGTGCGGCAGCTCATCGACTCCGGCGTCATCAGCGACGACGGGATGATCTACTA
Organism: Streptomyces sp. NPDC059895; assembly: GCF_042731035.1. Classification (NCBI taxonomy): domain Bacteria; kingdom Bacillati; phylum Actinomycetota; class Actinomycetes; order Kitasatosporales; family Streptomycetaceae; genus Streptomyces; species Streptomyces sp. NPDC059895. The sequence continues at coordinate 48,724 of NZ_JBHWKO010000023.1, read as the reverse complement.
CGACATCCGGCCCTCGGCGCACCAGCGGACACTCGAACTGCGCATCTGCGACTCCTGCCCGCGCGCGGAGACGGTCGTGCTCATCGCGGCGCTCTTCCGCGCCCTGGTGACCGAAGCCCGTCAACGCCTGGAAAGCCGCGGGTCCCCCGGCTGCGAGGGCCGGCACGAGTGGCTGCGCGCCGCCGCCTGGCGGGCCGCCCGGTCCGGCCTCGAAGGGGCTCTGGTCGACCCGGAGACCGGCCACGAGGCGTCCGCGGCGCACGTCGTCCGCGGCCTGCTGGAGCGGGTGCGCCCGGCGCTCGAGGCCGCCGGGGACTGGCAGACCGTCCAGGCGCTCACGGAGAAGGCCCTGTCCGACGGCAGCGCCGCCCATCGGCTGCGCCGCACGGCCGCCGACGAGGACCTCCTGGCCTGCACCGATCTGGCGATCGCCGAGACGCGCGGCGACAGCGGCAGGCGCCGCCGGCCCGCTCCGGCCCCGAACGGGCGCCTCCCCTCCGGCACGCTGGGCGCGGAGGAGGCCTTGGGCGGCCGGCCGGTGAGGACGCCCGGCCGTTGAGGCGAGCACGCCCCGCACGGACGTCGTCCGCCCCCGGCGGGGCCCGCCCGCCCGGCCCCGGCGCCCTGTCCCCGCCGGCCGCGCAGCCACACCCGTCTCCGCCTCTGCCACCCCATCGCCCGATCGCCCCCTCGCGCTATCGCCCTGTCGTCCCATTGCTCTGTCGTCCTATTGCTCCGTAGCCCTACCGCCTCACCGCGAAGGAGACGTACCGCCATGTCGACCAGCCCGGACCAGGCTCCGACGGGGAGCTCCGCGCGCGTCGGACCTCCCCGGACCGCTGACGAGCACCGGGGAGGTGGTGCGTGATGTGCGGTCTGAGCGGAGAGATGCGCTTCGACGGCGGGCGGCCGGACCTCGCGGCCGTCGAGCGCATGAGCGACCGGCTCGCCGCCCGCGGCCCCGACGGCGAGGGCATCTGGTCCCAGGGCGCCGTGGCGCTGGCACACCGGCGACTGAAGATCATCGACCTGTCCGAGCTCGGGGCCCAGCCGATGACCGACGCCCGGCAGGGGATCACCGGCGTCTTCAACGGGTGCGTCTACAACTACAAGGAACTCCGCGAGGAGCTGCGGTCCCTCGGCCACCGCTTCGAGTCGACCTCCGACACCGAGGTCGTCCTCAAGGCGTACCGGCAGTGGGGCACCGCCTGCGTCGACCACTTCTACGGCATGTTCGCCTTCGCCCTCGTCGAGCACCGGACCGGCCGGCTGGTCCTGGCCCGCGACCGGCTCGGCATCAAGCCGCTGTACCTGGCGCAGACCCCCGGACGGCTGCGGTTCGCCTCGTCGCTCCCGGCCCTGCTCGCGGGCGGCGACGTCGACACCTCGCTGGATCCGGTGGCCGTCCACCAGTACCTCAGCTGGCACGCGACCGTGGCCGCGCCCCGCACCGTGCTGGCCGGGGTGCGCAAGTTGCCCCCGGCCACCGTACGGGTCGTCGAACCGGACGGCAGCCACCGCGATCACCGCTACTGGCAGCCCTCGTACACCCGCCGCCCGGAGCACGCGGGCATGGGCCCGAGCGAATGGCGGGACGCGGTGCTGGAGGCGCTGCGCACCGCCGTACGCCGACGGATGGTCGCCGACGTGCCCGTCGGCGTCCTGCTCTCGGGCGGACTGGACTCCAGCCTGATCGTGGCACTGCTGGCCGAGGAGGGGCAGCGGGACCTGGCGACGTTCAGCGTCGGCTTCGAGTCGGAAGGCGGCGACGAGGGGGACGAGTTCGCGTACTCCGACCTGGTCGCCCGGGAGTTCGCCACCGACCACCACCAGCTGAAGGTGCCCTCCCAGCGGGTGTCGACGGCGCTGGACGGCGCCGTCGCGGCGATGAGCGAGCCGATGATCAGCCACGACGTGGTCGCCTTCCACCTGCTGGCCGAGCAGGTGGCGAAGGAGGTGAAGGTCGTCCAGAGCGGGCAGGGCGCCGACGAGGTGTTCGCCGGCTACCACTGGTACCCCCGCCTGGCCTCGGCCGACCGCGACCGGGCGGCCGACCGGTACACCGACACGTACGCCGACCGGCCGCACGACGACCTCGCCGACATGCTGCACCCGCACATGCTGCCCCCGGACGACGTCTCCGGCCGCTTCGTGCGCGCACACATGGCGGAGCCGGGCGCCGAGACCTCTCTCGACGCGGCCCTGCGGCTGGACACGCACGTCATGCTCGTGGACGATCCGGTGAAACGGGTCGACAACATGACCATGGACTGGGGCCTGGAGGCCCGCGTGCCCTTCCTGGACCACGAGCTGGTGGAGCTGGCCGCCGCCTGTCCGCCGGACCTGAAGCTGGCCGACGGCGGCAAGGGCGTGGTCAAGGAGGCGGGCCGCAAGCTGCTGCCCCACCAGGTGGTCGACCGCCCCAAGGGCTACTTCCCCGTCCCGGCCATCACCCACATGGCCGGGCCCGTCCTGGACCGGGTGCGCGAGGCACTCCACGCCCCCGAGGCGAGGCGGCGCGGGCTCTTCAAGGACGCGTACCTCGACACACTCCTCGCGGCCCCCGACGAACACCGCACCCGGCGCGGAGCGAACGCGCTGTGGCAGGCGGCTTTGCTGGAGATATGGCTTCAGACGCACGGAACATGAGCGACGGGCGCGCCGCGTGTGGCGGGGATGCTCGCAGCGGGGACGCGTACGGGCGTGCCGCGTGTGGCGGGGACGCCCGCGGCGGGGAGGCGCAGGGGCGCGCCGCGCACGGCGGGGACGGCCCCGGTGGGGACGCGCATGGGCGCGTCGCCTACGGCGGGGACGCCTACGGTGGCGGGGACGTACACGGTGGCGGAGGGGCCTACGGCGGGGACGCCTCAGGCGGGGACGCCCACGGCCCTCGCGCGGCCGCCGTCGGCCCGCCCACCGCTCCCCGCGCGGCCGCTGCCGATCCATCCTCCGCTGCCGAACCGTCCTCCGCTGCCGGCCCGTCCTCCTCCGCCGGCCTGCCCTCCTCCGCCGATCCGTCCCCCTCCGCCGGCCCGTCCTCCTCCGCCGATCCGTCCTCCTCCGCCGGCCCGTCCTCTGCCCCCCGCCCGGCGCGGGGCCCGAGCCAGGTCCCGGCGGGCGCGGGCGGCCGCGCCGCCTTCGCCGCACCCGCCGCCTTCGCCGCACCCGCCCGGGTGCCGCTGCCGGACGCCTCCGGGCCGCGGGACGCCACGACGCGGCTCACCGCCCACGGGTGCTGGTATCCCTCGGCCGATCCCGGCGGGGCGCGGGTGGCCTTCGTCTGCGACCGGGGCGGCGTGCCCCAGGTGTGGGCGGGACCCGTCGACGGCGACGAGGTGCGGCTGCTCGACTCGGAACCGGACCCCGTCCGCGAGGTGTCCTGGTCGCCCGACGGCCGCTGGATCGCGTACACCACGGCCCCCGGCGGCGGCGAGCACACCAGGGTGCTGTGCGTACGACCCGACGGCACCGACCGCCACATCCTGGCCGGGGCCGAGCCGGGCACCTCGGCCCACCTGGGCTGCTGGGCGCACGACGGGTCGGCCGTCGCGGTCACCGTCGCCGTCCCGACCGACCTGTCCGGAACAGGCCGGGACACCGCGGCCGGCGTTCCGGCCGGGTCCGGCGCGTACGCCGACCGCCTGCCGGCCGGCTGGTCCGGCCGCGGCGGCGATGCCGTCCTCCTCGGCGCCGCACCTCTCACCGGCACGGGAACCGGGACGCCGTCCCCCTCCGCGACCGCCGACGCCACGTCCGCCCTCGACCCGCGGACCGCACGGCCCGCCCCGGCGGCCGGCTTCGGGGACGGCCTGTCCGCCTACCTGATCGACCCCGACGGGGTGGCCGCCGCGGTCCTCCTCGCCACCGAGACGGACGCCGCGACCCTGCGCGTGTGCGACCTCAGCCGCGACGGCCGACTGGCGCTCCTGCGCCGTGGACCCCGCGGACGGCGTGAGGCGGTGGTGATCCGCACCACCGACCTCGCCACGACACAGGTCGTGCCGGTGGCCGACGGCGACCCCTGGATCGGCAGGTTCTCGCCCCAGGCGGACACCCTCTGGCTGCGCAGCGACCTCGACCGGGAGTTCGCGGCGCTGCTCGCGATCGGCCTCGATCCCGAGGGCCGGCCACGCGACCGGTCCGTCGCGGCCGAGCGGGAGGGCGGCGACCTGGAACTGCTGGCATTCGCCCTCGACGGCCGTGCCGCCGTCCTGGCCTGGAACGTCGGGGGCGCGAGCGAGCTGGAGATCGCCGACACGTTCCCGCCCGGCACGGCCGGACCGCTCACCGGGCCGCTCACCGGGCCGCTCACCGGGCCGCTCACCGGGCCCCTCACCGGGCCGCCGCGGCCCGTGCCCCTGCCCCACGAGGTGGTCACCCGGATCGTGCCGGCCGGCGCGGGGCGGCTCGCCCTGGCCCTGTCCGGATCGCAGCGCCGCCCCGGTGTCTGGTGGCTCCCCGAGGGCGTGTCCCTGCTGCGCACCCCGTGGTCCTCCCGGGACGAGGACGCCGTACCGCCGGGCCGCCCGCCCGTGCGGCCCTTCCCGCTGCGCCCGACAGCGCGCGACGGACTGCCCCTGCACGGCTGGTACTACCGTGCGCCGGGGCGGGGGCCGGCCGAACCGGCGCCCTGCGTGATCCATCTGCACGGTGGACCCGAGGAACAGGAACGCCCGGTCTTCAACCCGCTGTACCACGAGATCCTGGGGCGAGGACTGGACGTCTTCGCGCCCGACGTCCGCGGTTCCTCCGGCCACGGGCGGTCGTTCGTCGACGCCGACCTGGGTGCGGGCCGGTTCGCGGCGCTCGACGACGTGGCCGACTGCGCCGCCCACGCGGTGGCGGCCGGCCCGGCCGATCCGTCACGGCTGGCCGTCATGGGCCGCTCCTACGGCGGCTACCTCACGTTCGCCTCCCTGGTCCGGCACCCCGACCTGTTCCGCACCGGGGTCGCCGTCTGCGGCATGTCCGACTTCGCGACGTTCTTCGAGGGCACCGAACCGTGGATCGCGCAGTCGGCGGCCCACAAGTACGGCCACCCCGAACGCGACCGCGCACTGCTGCGCTCCCTGTCGCCGATGAGCCGGGTCGACGCGCTGCGCGTGCCGGTGCTCGCCGTCCACGGGGAACACGACACCAATGTCCCGCCGCGGGAGTCGGAGCAGTTCGTACGGGCTGCACGCGAACGCGGCCGTACCGCCGAACTGCTCACGCTGCACAACGAGGGACACGACTTCCAGCGCGCGGACAACCGGCGGCTGTTCCGCCGCGCCGCCGCGGACTGGCTGCAACGGCACCTCACCGGCTGACCGGCACTTCCCCGTGCGGTGACTTCCCCGTGCGGCGGGCCGCCGTGCACGACCGCCGCACGCGGGCGACTCGGCGACTCGGCCCTCGTCCCGGCCGTGTCCCCCGGCCCCGGCCCCGCGTGTGCGGGCCGGGGTCAGTCGGTCTCGCGCAGACGCACGAGGGCGGCCACCGCGTCACGGCACAGCACGCCGTCGTCGAGCAGCGCGTGCAGCAGCGGGCTCCAGGCACCGCCGCCCGCCGTCTGGACGAGCCCCCCGACCGCGGCGCACTGCCCGCCGCACCGCCAGGAGCGCGCCAGCCGGGCCAGCTCCTCCGGGGTGACGACGGCGTGGTTCACCGCGCGCACCAGCAGTTTGACGCCCAGGGCCGCGGCCGGCCCCCGGGTGGGCAGCGCACCGGCCGCGGCCGCCGCGTCGTACACCCCGAACGCGGCGCGGGCCTCGTCCGCGCGCCGCTCCTCGGGGAGTTTCAGGGCGGACTCGAAGCAGGTCCTGGTGAGCGCCACCCATGCCTTGGCGGGCTCGCCCGCGCAGTCGCCGTTCTCGGCGGCCTCGCGCAGCACCCGGCGCAGGGGGCCGAGGTGCGGCCGCGCCCCCTCGGGGTAGCCGCGCAGCCAGCTGTCGAGCGCCGTGTAGAGCGCCTGCCGCTCGCCCGGCGTCGCGTCGGCGCCGCCGCAGGTGAGGAGGGCGGGAGCGACCAGGCCGGCGGCGGGGTCCCGCGCGCGCAGCAGGGTGTCGAGCAGGGTCGTCGCCGAGCGGCGGGTGCCGGACCAGCGGGAGGCGAGAAGCGTGCGCCACTGGCCGGCGGTGAGCAGGGTGCCCTGCCGCGAGGCCGCGCGCAGGTTCCCGGCCGCCTGCCGGGCGGTGACGTCGTGCGCCTCGTCGGCGGCGACCTCCACCAGCGTGTCCAGAGGCAGGTCGCGCAGGGCGTCACGGTCGGGCGAGTCCCCCCGGCGGCGCTCCGGCTCCCTGCCCCGGCGGCGGGTCGGCGGCGCGAGCCGTGCCAGCCACCGCTCCAGCTCGGCCTGTTCGTCCGCCGAGGCGAGCGAGGGCAGGACGCGCTGGCCGACTCCGTAGAGCACGGCGGCTGCGTCGCCGTCGTCACCCGGTGCGCCCTCGGCACCCGGCGACCCGCCGATGCCGGGGCCGCCGTCCGTACGGGGGCCGAGGTCCAGGGAGACCAGCCGGGCGAACGTGTCCGAGGCGACGGCCGGATCGGCGCAGAGATCGCCCACCACGTTGGCGGCACGCAGCCGGGCGTTCGCCGAGCCGGCCGTCGGGTCGAGGTGGGGCCACAGCCGGTCGCGCAGCACGGGACGGGCGGCGACGAGCCGTACCGCCGCGTGCTGCGCGAGCCGGTCGCCGGGACAGCCCTCGCGGTCGGTGATCAGCGCGTCGAGCACCGCCTCGGGCGCGCGGCCGGTGCCGAGCATCGCGCCGGTGACGAACTCCCCTCCCGCCGCGCGCGGGACATGGACCTCCGCCGGCAGCGTCCACAGGAAGCGCAGGAACGCGGCGGTGTGCTCGGGGGGCGTACCGGGCGCGAGCAGGAGCCGGACGAAGGCCTCCCGCGTCGCGCGCCCGGCCCGCGAGAAGTCCTCCTCGACCGCGCGGACGGTCCCGGCGGAGACCGGCGCGCCGACCGCGAGCGCCGGTTCCAGCATCAGCTGGAGCACCTGGTCGGGCTGCCGGGCGACGGTGGTCCCCAGGGGCGGCCAGTCCGCCCGCCGGCCGTGCACGGCACGGACACCGTCCGCGAGATCGACGGCCTCCCCACCGTCGCCACGGCGGACGGCCAGCAGCCCGTACAGCCCGCCCGCCTCCGCGACCTGGTCGTACGGCAGTTCGCGCAGCCCCCGCAGGGCGGCGGCCCGCGCGGCGGCGAGGCCCCGTCCGGCGACGGTCTCCAGCGCTTCCCACAGGGACCGCAGCCGTTGGTCGATCCTGCTCGTGGCCTCGGCGGCCAGCGTGGTCACATAGGTGTCGTTGCCGCAGTTCGCCACGGCGAACGCGGTGTTGCGGAAGACGCCGAAGTCGCCCAGGGGCAGCAGCGGGAAGACGTCGTCGAGCTGGTGAAGGGTGTCCTCCATGCCGACCAGGTGGCGGAGCACCGGCAGCGCGAAGCCGCGCTCCGCGGGACGCTCGCGCAGCTCGTCGTAGAAATCGCGCCGTTCGTCGTCGAGTTCCACCAGCCACTGGGCCACGGCGTACTCGGCGAGGGTCTGGTGGCGGAACTCGACGACCTGGCCGCGTTCCACGGTGTTCAGGAACCCGTCGTCGCACAACTCCCTGAGCGCCGCCCGGATCCGGCCGGCCCCGGTGCCGGTGCCCGCCGCGCTTCCGGTCAGCCGTGCCGCGGGGACGCGGTCGTGGAAGCGCGAGCGGGTGCGGGAGGCGTGCCAGAGGAAGGCCGCCATACGGCGGCAGAGCGACTCCTTGTCCTCGATCCGCTGGTCCGACGCGTCGCCGGTCCCGGTGAGCCGGGTGCGCGAGACCTTCTCCTCCCAGTACCTCGCGTACAGGCCGCTGGTGGTCAGGTCCTGCGGGACGTGCCCACCGGTCTCCCCGAAGACCTCGCACACCATGGCGAGGAGGAGCGGGCTGCTGAGCAGCCGCCGCAGCCGGACATGGGCGCCGCCGGCGGACAGTGCGATGAGACGCCCGCCGAACTCCTCCTCGCCGACGGCCGGAGGGATGCCCCGGTCGGCGAGGAACTGCCGGGTGAAGTCGACGATCTCGTCCTCGTCGAGGGCGGGTACGTCCTTGATGACCGCCATCCGCCCGCTGCCCTGGACGGCCGGGATCAGACCGTTCGCGTGGTCCTCGTAGTCACGCGGACGGCAGGTGAGCACCACGGTGATGCCGAGGTCGACGAGTTCGGAGAGGTACGAGCCCAGCGGCTTGCTCCAGCGTGGAGACAGCAGCAGGTCGAGCGTGTCCAGGAGGAGCACGGGGCGCTCGCCCGCGTACTGCTGGACCGCCGCCGTGAGCAGCCCCGACCCGGCCGCCGCTCCGAAGGCGTGGTCGAGGAGGGCGGTGGGGGACACGGCGGCCAGTGGATCGCCGGGGCGGGGCGCGGGCGGGGCCGGCGCCGCGTCGGGGAGGACGACCTGGTCGCAGCGGACGAGGACGGCGGGCGTCGGCGGGGGTCCGGGCGGCACCCCGAGCCCGCCGCCCGGACCCCCGCCGGCGAGGTCCTCGTTGCCGTTGCCGTTGCCGTTGCGGCTGTCGCTGTCGCTGTGGCTGTCGCTGTCGCACAGAAGTTGGAACAGGTGGCCGAGCAGGACGGTCTTGCCGGATCCGGCTTCCGCGACGACCGACAGCAGGCCGCCCCCACCGGAGGAGCGCATGTCCTGGACGATCGGCAGCAGCACGTCGGTGGCGTACGACCGCGCGAGGAGCGGCACCCGCTGCGGGGCGAACTGCTCGCGGAGGGCCATCTGCTCGGACCGGAAACGGCGTTCGGGCGCACCCCAGTCCGGGCCGCCGCCGGGACGGACGCCGGGGATCGTGGTCACGCGGCGGACACCTCGGTGGTCTCGGCGACCGCCGCCGTCTCCTGGACGGCGTGCGCGAGCGCCTGCGCACCGGGCAGCGGAGTGTTCAGCAGCGCGGCGCACAGGGGGAGTCGGGCGTGCAGACCGGCCAGCGACGCCTGGACCTCGGTGCGGTAGGCACTCTCCCAGCGCATCTGGTTCAGTCCCGGCGAGTACGCGTCGGCCGCGGCCTGACGCAGCACGGCGCGCAGATGGCCGAGCTGGTTGCGCTTCTCGAGATCGGCGACCTGGCGATTGGCGTGCTCGGCGAGGCGGTTCGCCTGCTCGGCGACCCGGACGGCCTCTTCCGCCCGCCGCACAGCCTGCCGGGCGGAGCGCGCCTGCAACCAGGCGAACACCGCGGCGACGGCCGCCACCACCAGACTGCCCACCGCGACCAGCTCTTCGCCCTCCACCGCCTGCGCACCCTTTCCCCGTACGGATCGCCGCGCCTCACGCGCACCCACCAGGCCGCAGGTTACCCGTGTGCGACCCCGCGCTGCCGCCCGATCCACGGGCCGCGGCAACGGGGAGGGACAACGGGGAGGGGCAACGGGGAGGGGGGCAGCGGCGAGGGGGCAGGGGCGAGGGGAGAACGGCCGCTCGCTAGCGCCGTCGCTGCTGCCTCCGTTCGGCCCGCCGTTGCCTCGCGGCGTGGTGTTCCTCCCGCTGCCGGGCGAGGGCGCGGGCCTTCCGCTGTGCGGCGAGGCTGTATCGCCGTGCGGCCCAAGGCGTCACCGCCCCGAAGGCGAGGAGGGCGAGGGCCAGGATCCAGTGCCCCACCGACGCACCCGATCCCGAGGAGAGGGCGATCACGCAACCGACGGGAGCGCCGGCCGAGAAGCCCAGGGCCGGACGCCAGTCGCGGGCGTACAGACCGAGTTTGGCGGGGATCGCCAGCAGCCACGGCGGAACGAAGAAGGCGGCGAAGTACCAGCCACCGCCCGCCGGCACCGCACACCCGCCCCGCAGCGAGGAGGCGCAACCGTCGGCGATCGATCCCGCCAGACCCCAGCCGAACATGGCGATGCCCACCGCGTTGCACGCGATCCCCGCCCACACCCACCTCATGACCGGATCATAGGAGCGGCAGCCGACGCCGAACGGTCGAACTCACCAGGTGTATCGCGGAGTTCGGCACCCTCAGGGGCCGAAGCCGGGACGGCCGGGACGGCCGGGGAGGTGCGGAGCCGGCGGCCCGTCCCGGGCGGAACCGGGGCCGAGGCCGATCGAGGGCCGTTGGGCCCCGTCGTGGGGCCGGTGCGGGGGCCGTTCGGCCCTGGTCCGCCGGGGCGGGCGGCTGCCCGACGGCCGTCGGGGCCGGGGCCGGTCGGGCGGTCCCGCCCCCGCAGGTGCGACGGCGCATCAGGTCATCGGGAACTCGTGGAGCAGGAATCCGCGGGAGCGGTAGGGCCGACCGGCCCTGGCCCTTCGGCCCGGCATCACGCAGGATCGGCGACAGACGGCGACGGACGGCGACAGACAAGGACCGGTCGTGCCCCGTGGGCCGGACCCGGTGCGGGCATCGGACAGCGCGGAACGCGGAACAAGGAGCACTCGATGGCGGACGGCGAGCGGCCCGGCCCCGACCACCCGATCCGGGTCTTCCTGCTGGACGACCACGAGGTGGTACGGCGCGGGGTGCACGACCTGCTGGACGACGAGCCGGACATCACGGTCGTCGGTGAGGCGGGCACGGCCGAGCAGGCCCTCGTCCGCGTCCCCGCCCTGCGCCCCCGGGTGGCGGTGCTGGACGTGCGTCTGCCGGACGGCGACGGGGTGAGCGTGTGCCGGGAACTGCGCTCCCGCATGCCGGGGCTGGCCTGTTTGATGCTGACCTCGTTCGACGACGAGGAGGCCCTGCTGGACTCGATCATGGCGGGGGCGTCCGGGTACGTGCTCAAGCAGATCCGGGGCTCGGACCTGGTGTCGGCCGTGCGCACGGTGGCGGCCGGCCAGTCCCTGCTCGACCCCGGCGCCACCGCCAGGCTGATGGCCCGCCTGCGCCAGGGCAGGGAGCCGGAGCCCGACGCCCTGCCCGGCCTGACCGCGCGGGAGCGGGAGATCCTGGCGCTGATCGGCGAGGGACTGACCAATCGTCAGATCGGCCGCCGGCTCTACCTCGCCGAGAAGACGGTCAAGAACCACATCTCCCGGCTGCTGGCCAAGCTCGGGGTGGAGCGGCGCGTCCAGGCCGCCGTCATCGCCACCCAGGCACAGGACCGGCTCAGGCGGGAAGGCCACTGACGCCGCGACGCCGGTCGCAGCAGAACGCTGGCGCATCCCGCCGCCGGCACCCGGCACCCGGCATCCGGCATCCGGCCATCCGGCCATCCGGCCCATCCGGCCCATCCGGCCATCCGGCCATCCGGCCATCCGGCACCCGGCATCCGGTGGCCGGTCCGCCACCGGCCCGTGCCTCACCGGGTGCCGCGCGCCCGCCTGAGTTCACGGCCGGTGACCATCTCGGACTCGATCCGTACGAACACCCAGTCGTGCAGGGGCATCCAGGACGTGGGCCCGGACTGCGACAGCCGTTCGTGTTCGGCGGGATCGGTCACCACGGTGGCCCGGCCGGTGACGACCACGCTCCAGCCGGACCGGCTCGCCGCGTCGAACTCGTCCGCCTCGAAGGCGACCACGACGCCGTCCACGGCACGGACGAGGTCGGAGCCGGGTGAGGTGCTCAGCACGACGGAGGCGTCCGTGTCCAGGGAGAAGTTGACCGGGAGGACCGCGGGCAGTGCCTGCCGGGTGTAGACCACGCGGCCGAGCGGCACCTTGGCGAGCAGGCGCAGGCACTCCTGCCGGTCGAGTGGACCGAAGGCGTCGTTCTGGAACATCGGTCCAGCGTCGCAGCGGGTGGGGTGTGGGGGTAGGGCCGACCGGCCCTACCCCCACACCCGTGCGGACGGCGCGACAAGGCCGCCGTCGCCTACGGTTCGTACGCGGTCGGTCTCGCGCTTCTCGCGGCGGTGGCCGCCGTGGCGCTCACCCACACCGCCACCGGCGTCCGCGCCGGGGTCGGGGGCGGCCGGCCCGAGCAGCGCGGCGGCCGCCGACCCGAGCACCGCACCGCGGACACCCCCGCGTGAGACGCGGCTCCCGGCCGCAAGGCGGCTTCCCCGTCACCTCGGACCGGCGCCGACGTCCGTCGTGAATCCGGGCTCGGGCTGCCGGCCGGGCGGAAGGGGCACCGTCCACTCCGCGACGGTGCCGGCGGGCTCGTTCGGCCGGAGGGTGAAGCTGCCGCCGAGGTCGGTGGCGCGTCGGCGCAGGTTGTCGAGGCCGCTGCGGCGGGTGACGGCGGGGTCGACACCGGTCCCGTCGTCCGCGACGCGCAGCCGGAGCCGGCTGCCGTCGGTCGCGGCGGTGACCTCGATCCGGGTGGCGTGCGCGTGCCGGGCGGCGTTCGACAGGGTCTCGCGCACCACCGCCAGCAGGTGCTCGCCGTGCTCGGCGGGTACGTCGGTGTCCAGCAGGCCGGTCATCCGCAGGGCGGGGGTGAAGCCCAGCACGCCGGCGGCCCGGTCGGTCTCGGCCAGCAGCTTCGCCCGCAGCTCGCCCCGCCCCCCGGGACGGTCCCGCTCGCGCAGCGCGTAGATCGTGCCGCGCACCGTCTTGATGGTGTCGTCGAGGTCGTCGACCACCCGCTGGACGCGCTCGGCCACCTCGGGCCGGTCGGCGATCCGGCCGAGGACCGAGTGGAGGGTCAGCCCGGAGGCGAACAGCCGCTGGATGGCCAGGTCGTGCAGGTCACGGGCGATCCGGTCGCGGTCGGAGAGGACCATCAGCTGCTCGGCCTCGCGCCGGTGCTCGGCGATCTCCAGGGCGAGGGCGGCCTGATCGGCGAATCCGCTGATCATGGCCATGGTGGCGTCGGAGAACTCCTGCCGGCCGGGCAGGCCGGCGACCTGGAGCACTCCGCGGGCGTGCTCGTGGCCGCCCAGCGGAAGCAGGAACCCGGGCCCCAGGTCGATCCGCCCCGCCGACCCGCCGCCCTCCTGCGGCTCCTCCGACAGGGCGCCGCTGGTGATCCGCTCGTTGGAGCGGTAGACCTGCGCGGCCAGGGTGGCGGGCGGCAGCACCAGCCCGCGCACCCGCTCGGAGCCCTCCCCGTCGGCGGCCTCGATCACGAGATCGTCGTCGCCGCCGTCCAGCGGCACCGCCACGGTCACCAGATCGGCCCCGGCCAGGTCCCGTACGGTGGCGGCGACCCGGTGCAGTACCTGGCCCGGATCGGTGCCCGAGAGCAGACCGCGGGTCAGCTCGCTGCTCGCCGCCAGCCACTGCTCCCGGCGGCGCGAGTCCTCGTACAGGCGGGCGTTGTCGATGGCCACGCCGGCCGCGGCGGCGAGCGTGCGCAGCACCGCCTCGTCCTCGTCGTCGAACCGCGCCCCGTCGCGTTTGTCGGTCAGGTACAGGTTGCCGAAGACACGGTCGCGCACGCGCACCGGCGTCCCCAGGAACGTGGTCATCGGCGGATGCCCCTCGGGGAAGCCCACCGAGGCGGGGTGCGTACCGAGGTCGGCGAGGCGCAACGGCTGCGGCTCCCTGATCAGCAGCCCCAGGATGCCGTGGCCCTCGGGGTAGTGGCCGATCGCCCCGATCGTCCCCTCGTCCACGCCGACCACGATGAACTGCTTGATGCGCCCTTCGTCGCCCAGCACCCCCAGCGCCCCGTACTCGGCGTCGACCAGGGCCACCGCGGATTCGGTGATCCGCCGCAGCACCACGTCGAGGTCCAGATCGGAGCCGATGGTGAGGACCGCGTCCAGCAGCGTGTGCACCCGGTCCCGGGTCGCGCGGACCTGCGCCACCTGTGCCTGGAGGCCCTCCAGCAGCTCGTCCAGGCGTAACTGGGGCGCCGTCGGACCGTTCTCCCGGCCCGCTGCCGGAGTCTTTGCCATCCCCGCTCCCTCCGGGAGGACACCGGTGGTGGCACCCTCGCCCGTCGTGCCCGTCGTGCCCGGACAGCCCTGTGGGCACGCGCACCCGCGGGCCTGGGCAACTGCCGTCCCGGCAGCCCAGATCCTATGGCCCGTCGGCTCCCGTGAACCGAGGCGGTCCCCGGTGCTGCCCGGCGGCCACCGTCGGTCCGCACGGACCGTCGGTCCCCGTTACGCGGAGACCGTCGGTCCCCGTTACGCGGAGACCGTCGGTCCCCGTTACGCGGACCCCGCCGCGACGGCGTCGGTGACCACCGGTTGCAGCAGCCGCTTGGGCCGCAACAGCGCCCGGCTGACCGGATCCGCCGGGTCGGGATCGAGCCCGGGTCCCGGCACCATCTCGACGTCCGCCACGGCCACGACGGTTCCGCAGGCGGGGCATTCGCCGTACGGACCCAGCTCGGTGCCGCAGTCGGCGTGCCGGAAGATCCGCAGGGGAACGAGGTCGTAGTTCTCGCGCCCCCACATCGACAGGGCGCGCAGGGCGGGCCACAGGGCTGTGCCGCGGTCGGTGACGACGTACTCGTCCCTGGGCGGCGACTCCTGGTAGCGGCGCTTGTCGAGGATTCCCTCGGCGGTGAGCGTCTGGAGGCGGTTGGCCAGGACGGCGCGCGGGATGCCGAGGTGGACGAGGAAGTCGTTGTAGCGCCGGACGCCGTAGAGCGCGTCGCGCACCACCAGCAGCGTCCACCGCTCGCCCACGACCTCCAGCGCGCGGGCGATCGAGCACTCCTGCTTCGCGTAGTCCTTGCCCAGTGTCATGCCGTCCACTGTAACCAACTTCCCCCATATCAGTTCAGTGACTGAACTGATGGTGCTAGCCTACGGGCTCAGTAAGTTCAGTCAGCGAACTGACCTTGTTCCTGTGAGGCGCTCCGCGGTCGTGGCCGCGGTCCGGCCGCGGCCCGGAAGGACGTACACCCGTGAACGACACCGACACCGACACCGACACCGACACCGACGTCGAGGGGGAGACGGGGAGCGGCTCCTCCCTGGCTCCCGGCGGCACCGCCGCACCGAAGGGGAGCCGGGTCCGCTCCGACGCGCCCCAGCGCCCCGGTCTCACCCTCGCCCTGACCAGTGCCGCCACCGCGGTGGCCCTGATGACGTACACCGCGCCGATGGTCACGCTCCCCGAGACCGCCGCCGACCTGCACACCCCGCTGTCCGCGCAGGCATGGCTGCTGAACGGCACCCCGCTGGGCCTGGCCGCCCTGCTGCTGGTCGCGGGGAGCCTCGCCGACGATCACGGCCGCCGCCGGATCTTCGTCACCGGTACCGTCGTCCTCGGCCTCACCACCGTCCTCGCCGGATTCGCGACGTCGACCTGGCTGTTCACCCTCGCCCGCATCGCCCAGGGCGCGGCGAGCGCGGCGCTCCTCGCCAGCAGCCTGGGCCTGATCGTCCACGCCTTCCCCACCCCGCGCGGACGGATGCACGCCACCGGAGTGTGGGGCGCCTTCGTCAGCGGCGGCATCGCGGTGGGCCCGGTCCTCTCCGGGGCGATGCCCTCCTGGCGCCTTTCGTACGGCGTCCTGGGCGCCGCCGCGCTGATCGTGACCGTACTCGGGGTGCGGGGCCTCGCGGAGTCGCGCTCCCCGCGTGCCGGGCGGCCGGATCTCGCCGGTGCCGCAGCCTTCGGAGCGGCGCTGATCGCGCTGGTGGCGGCGCTGACCCTGGGGCGGGGCGGCTGGCTGCGGACCCCCGTCGTCCTGCTGCTGGCGGCGGCGGTTCTGCTGACGGCCGTGTTCGCGCTGGTGGAGCGCCGCGCCGCCACCCCGATGATCGACCTGACCCTGCTGCGCCGCCCGCTCTTCCTGGCCTCCTCCGTGGGTGGGCTGTTCACCGGACTCGCGGTGATCGGCCTGTTCAGCTTCCTGCCGACGCTGATCCAGCAGGCGATGGGGATGTCACCGATGGGCACGGCATGGCTCTTCCTCCTCTGGTCCGGCCTCTCCTTCGTGGTGGCCCTCCTGGCCCGACACCTCGGCGGTCGCGTCTCGCACCGCCACCGATTGGCCCTCGGTTTCGTCCTGCACGCGGCCGGGGTGCTGGCGATGCTGGGCGCGGTCGGCGCCGGCTCCTGGCCCCGGCTGCTGCCCGGCCTGGTCGTCGCCGGCATGGGCAGCGGCCTGCTGAACGCCGCGCTGCCGCTGCTCGCCGTGGAGTCGGTGCCGATGACCCGGGCCGCGATGGGCTCCGGTGCGCAGCAGACCTTCCGCTACATCGGCTCGTGCGCCGGAGTGGCCCTGACGATCGCGCTCACCGCGTCGGCCGGGACCACGGCCCGGGGCGCGGACGTGGCGATGGCCGTGTCGGCGGGACTGGCACTGTCGGCCGCGGTGGGCGTGGCGGTCCTGCGGGACCGGGGGCGCGGTACGGCGGCCTGAGGGCTGCGCTGTCCGGGCACGTCGGTGACAGGAGGCGGCCCTGTGCGCGTGAGGGTCTGGAAGCGAACGACGTTGCACGGGAAGCGCGGCGCGAGCGCCATCCCTGGATGGACGACACGCCGGTCGCGTTTCCAACCGCCCTGCCCGCGTTGCGCGTTGCGGCGCGCGAGGCCGGCTTCACCATGTCGTGCGAGGAGCGGACCGGCAGTTCGCTGGCCGTACTCGCGGCTGCCCGGCCAGGCGGCCGCGTTCTCGAACTCGGCACCGGCGTGGGCGAAGGCGCGGCCTGGCTCCTGAGCGGGATGGACGCAGCCTCTCGCCTGGTCACGGTCGAACTCGACGCCGCTGTCCAGGCGGTGGCCCGCCGGCAGCCGGGGTCCGATCCGAGGGTGACCTTCGTGGCCGGGGACGGCGGGGACCGGCTCGACACCTATGACGGAGAGCCCTTCGACTTGGTGTTCGCGGACACGTGGCCCGGCAAGTTCACCCACCTCGAACGCGCCCTGGAATTCGTGGCCCCCGGCGGGACCTACCTGATCGACGACGCGGTCAGCGCCGCCGGCGTGGGATTCATGCTCATGGCCCGCAACAAGGAGGCCGGCACCGCGGACCGGGTAGTCGCCGGCGCGGGCGGCGTCGGCGACGGGAGCCAGACCGGCGGCGCCCGCGTAGTCGAGGACCGGTGGGGTGCTCCGGGTTCCGGCGGTGGTGTTCCAGGCGCCGAAGAAGGAGGCGTCGGAGATCTCGGTGGTCGCTCTCCCGGCCGCTGCGGCGGGGAGGGGCAGGCCGGCCGGCAGCGGCACGGCGACGCTGGTCAGGGCTGCTTGGAGGATGGTTCGGCGAGTGAGTGACATGGCTGCCCGTCTCCCAGGCGACCGTGGATGTGATATCGAAAGTGGGCGAGTCAAGGAAGGTGCAGGCGATCCGCGCGGGAAGCGATATCGGATCGGCCGCACCTGAAAGCGCGCGGTGACCGTGTCCGTGCGAGTGCCGGCGAGCAGAGGGCGGACGCCGGTCCGGTCACCGCGTCACGACGTCGGGTCGACGTCGTCGAATCCGGTGGCGGAATCGGGGGCGACGGCGACGTTGCCGTGCCAGACGACGCGCTCGGCGACCTCGGTGGCGCCCTGCCGCCAGGCCGGCTTGCAGATGCCCCACTTGAGGTCGGGGTTCCGCCGCCGGCGGGTGGTTCAGGCCGATCGGGCCAGCTGGGTGGGCTGGACGGGCTGGACGGGGTGGGCGAAGGGCGCTCCCGCCGCGAAGCGTGCGAGCTCGTCGAGGGAGTGCTGCGCCGGCCGCTCCAGCTCGTCCCGACGGAGCCGGCGATGTGCGGGGTCAGTCACACCGCCGGCAGCTCGTACAGCGCGGAGGCCGGCGGCAGGGGTTCTGGGCCGGTGACGTCGAGCACGGCGTGGATCCGGCCGGTGGCCGGCTCGTCGGTGAGGGCCTGGGTGTCGACCAGCTCACCCCGCGCGGTGTTGATCAGCGTCGCTCCGTCGCGGAGCATCGACAGGCGCCTGCGGTCGATCATGTGGTGGGTGTCGGGCAGGCGCGGGGCATGGAGCGAGACGGTGTCGGGGCCGGCCACGAGGGCGTCGAGGTCGACCAGGGTGGCGCCGAGCGCCCGCGCGTCGGCGGCGTCCAGGTAGGGGTCGGCGAGCAGTACCTCGACGTCGAACGGCCGGAGCGGCTCCAGCACCCGCCGGCCGACGCGGGAGGCGCCGACGACCCCGACGGTACGGCGGTAGTCGCCGAGGCCCGGGAAGTGCTCGGCCCACGGCAGGAACGTACGGTGCCGCCGGTACAGGGCGCTGATCTGCCACACCCGCTTGCGGGCGAAGAGGATGGCGGCCGGCGTGAACTCGGCCACCGGGACGGCGTTGGCCTCGGCCGCCGACGACACGGCGATGCCCCGCTCCCAGCAGGCGTCGGTGATGTGGTGCTTGACCGAGCCCGCTGTGTGGATGACCGCGCGCAGCCGGGGGACCTGTTCCAGGACGTCGCGGTCCAGCGGCGGGCAGCCCCACCCGGTGATCAACACCTCCACCGAGTCGAGGCCGGCCGCGTCGGCGAAGTCCTCGACGACCTCGTCGGGGTCGGTGTCCGCGAGCTGTGTCAGGCGGCGTGCCGCGGCCGGAATCGATATCGTTTGGCCGGGACGATCGGAGAGGCAGGTCATGCTTGCGGAAGACAGGCACCGAGCGATCATCGAGGCGGTCAGAGCCCGTGGGTCGGTCACCATCCGGGAACTGGCGGAGGATCTGGACGTCGCCGCCGTCACGATCCGCGGCGACGTGCGGGAGCTGGCCCGGCGCGGCACGGTGACCCGGGTGCACGGTGGGGTCGTCTGGCCCGCGGAACGCCAGGAGACCGGCGGCGCGGCCCCGCCGGCCACCGGAGAGCGCCCGACGGTCGAAGGGCGGGCGCCCGGCCGCACACGGAAGGAGGCCACCGGGGGATACAGCCTGGGGATGGTCGTCCCGCATTCGTCGTACTACTACCCGGAGGTCGTCAGCGGCGCCCGGGCGGCGGCGGAGGCGCTCGGGGTGAGGCTGGCCCTCGGGGTCTCCCGCAACGCCTTCGCCGAGGAGCGGGCGCTGGTCGCCCAGATGCTCCAGACAGGCGTGGACGGACTGTTGGTGACCACGGCCGAGGACCCGCGCACCTCACCCGGCACCGAAGCGTGGCTGAGGGGGCTGCCGGTCCCCGTGGTGCTCGCCGAGCGCCGCGTCGGACTGGACACCGGCTCGGTGGAGGCCGTGGCCACCGACCATGAGTACGGGGCCTACCTGGCCGTACGGCATCTGGCCGAACAGGGGCGCCGCCGTATCGCGCTGCTGCGGTTCGACACGCTGACCGCTCCCATGCTGCGGGTCGGCTACGAGCGGGCCCTGACCGCCCTGGAGCTGCGGCCATGCCCTCCGGAGGTGCCGTGTGTGCTGGAGGAGAACGACATGGCGGACCTGGACCACAAGTGCGACCAACTGGTGCACGCCATCAAGGACGGCCAGGTCGACGCGGTCCTGGTCCACAACGACTCCGTCGCCCTTCCGCTGGTGAGCCGGCTGCGGGCGGCCGGTGTGCGGGTCCCCGACGACCTGGCCGTCGTCGCCTACGACGACGAGCTCGCCGCCCTGGCCGACCCTCCCCTCACCGGTGTGGCACCCCCTCGGCGCGCGGTCGGCGCCGAGGCCGTGGAGCTGCTGGTCAGAAGGCTCCAGGAACCGGGCCGGCCCATCCACCACCTCATGCTGCGCCCGGTGCTGAACGTGCGGGGGTAGGCCCTGCCGGACCGTGCCCCCCCGCCGGACCGTTTCCCCGCCGGACCGTTCCTCCCGCCGGGCCGGGCCGGGCCGGCAGCCGAACCGGGGCGTCATCGTCGCGGGACGCCGGCCACGGGGCCGACCCGAGGGAAGAAGGCACCGGGGGCCGAGGGGCCGAGGGGCCGAGGGGCCGAGGGGCCGAGGGGGCGCCGGGGCGAGGCAGGGGTAAGGGCGGGCGGACCGAGGCAGGGTCAAGGGCGGGCGGGCCGAGGCGGGGCCCAGGACACGGCGGCACAGCTCCCTGCAAAATGTCGGCATAATTGTCAACAATTATGTTGCGGATTATGCTGCTGTCGCAGTCGCCCGGGAGCCGGACGACACGCCGCGCGTGTCAGCGACTGGTGTCATGGCCGCACCCCAGGCTGTGCCGAGCCCGGCAGCCCGACCTCTGTATCGAGGAGCAGCTTAATGATCATCGACTGTCACGGTCACTTCACCACCGCGCCGGCGGCGCTCGGCGCCTGGCGCGACCGGCAGATCGCCGCGCTCGGCCGTCCCGCGGAGGCTCCCGACCCCGCGGATCTGCGCATCGGCGACGACGATCTGCGGCAGAGCATCGAGCCGAACCAGCTGCGCATGATGGACGAGCGGGGCATCGACGTCACGGTCTTCTCCCCGCGCGCCTCCTTCATGGCCCACCACGTGGGGGACTTCGCGACCTCCTCCCGGTGGGCCTCCCTCTGCAACGAGCTGTGCGCCCGGGTCGCCCGGCTCTACCCCGAGCGTTTCGCCATGGCGGCCATGCTCCCGCAGTCCCCGGGTGTCGACCCGGCCACCTGCGTCCCGGAGCTGACCCGGTGCGTCGAGGAGTACGGCGCGGTGGCCGTCAACCTCAACCCCGACCCCTCCGGCGGCCACTGGACGGCGCCCCCGCTGACCGACCGCTCGTGGTACCCCCTCTACGAGAAGCTGGTCGAGTACGACCTCCCGGCCATGGTGCACGTCAGCACGAGCGTGAACCCGGCCTTCCACACCACGGGCGCGCACTACCTCAACGCCGACACCACCGTGTTCATGCAGCTGATCCAGGGCGATCTGTTCGCGGACTTCCCGACCCTGCGCCTGGTGATCCCGCACGGCGGCGGCGCGGTGCCCTACCACTGGGGGCGTTTCCGCGGGCTGGCGATGGCGCTGAAGAAGCCCGAGCTGGAGGAGCACGTCCTGGGCAACGTCTTCTTCGACACCTGCGTGTACCACCAGCCCGGCATCGACCTGCTGCTCGACGTGGTGCCCCGGCGCAACATCCTCTTCGCCTCCGAGATGATCGGCGCCGTCCGGGACATCGACCCGTGCTCGGGCCACCACTTCGACGACACGCGGCGCTACGTCGAGGCCGCCGGCCTGTCCACCGCCCAGGTCGCCGAGATCCAGGAGCACAACGTCCGCGCCGTCTATCCGCGCCTGGACGCGCTGCTCCAGCGGCAAGGCCGGTGAGACGAGGCCCGGTGTCCGCCTCGAGCTCGCGGACCCCGGGCGCGGCAACAGCGGCGGCGCCCGCCGATACCGAGCCGGCGCCGCCGCCGTCCGGCACCGAAGGGCGTCCGGCGCGGGCGCCAGTCGCAA
>NZ_JBHWKO010000023.1:0-27644 GCF_042731035.1 Streptomyces sp. NPDC059895 | reverse complement strand
GGTGCGTCAAGGAGGGCCCGCGCAAGGGAGCGGGTCCGGCGGCCAAGGCGCCGGCCGACGGCGCGAGCGCCGGCGATGCCGGCGCGGCCACCGGTGACGGCGGGCCGGCCCGGGCGCGGGAGCGAGACGAAATCGCTCCCGCGCCGGACGCCTTTGGCGTTGTGTAAACGCTTTATCTGCGATCCCCGCCGAGCAAGCCCTCCCTGTCAGTTGCGACGTGCAGTATTGACGCGTACCTGACCTGGTGGTTGCATCGAGATGTAAACGCTTTAACTCTCCCGTCACGCAACCGACACAGTGACCGTGCGGCCGGGCCCGGTGCTCGTCTCGCCCGACCCCCCACCCCATCTGTCGGTGACGGCAGGCGGTCAGCCTTCCCGGGCGCAGATCCTTCGCCGACCCGCACTTGGCTCCGGCACGCACCGGCTCACGCGCGCAACGCGCGTGAACGTGCCTGTCCTCGTGCCGGTGCGGGGGCCCGGCGGTCGGGAAGCACCTTCGGGCCGGCGGTCACGCGCCGGCCTTCTCTCCGAAGCACATGGCAGCAGGGAGAAACCCCATGCGAGACCCACAACGACGGCGTGCCCGACGCCTCGCCGTCACCGCGTCGACCGCCACGGCGCTGGTCCTCTGCCTCACCCAATGGGGCGCCGCGCCCACCGCACCCGTGACGGAGACGTCTCCGGCGGCGGCGCAGGCCGCCGCGGCCCGGCCGATGGAGAACCTCGGCCGAGGCGTCGTGGCCGTGCGATCCAGCAGCACGGAGGTGCTCGTCACCTGGCGTCTGCTGGGCCTGGACCCCCAGGGCATCGGTTTCAACGTCTACCGGTCCACCGACGGCGGCGAATACGTCAGGATCAACGATCAGGTCCTCACCGACCGCACCAACTACGTGGACTCCACGGCGGACCTGACCAAGGCGAACCGGTACCGGGTCCGCCCGGTGATCGACGGCGCGGAGCGCGCGGCGAGCGGGTCGTTCGTCCTCTCCGCGAACCACGCCCAGGAGCCTGCGGTGCGGGTGCCCCTGCGCGACGGCGGCCCGGTCAAGTTCGTCTGGGTCGGCGACCTCACGGGCGACGGCGCCATGACCTTCAAGGGCTACATGCAGTCCCACCACGTCGACTACTACCTGGGCGCCGGCATGTCCCGTCCGCCGCGGCCGGACATCAGGTACGTCGGTCGGTGACCGGCCCGGGCACGGGGACCGGCGGCACGCTCATCCGCCGTGTCCCCGTGTCCCCGTGTCCCCGCGTCCCGTGGCCGGCGACGAGGGGCGAGAGGCCCGCTCACTCCGCCGCTGCGGGGAGCCCTGGGACCGCGTTCTTCGAAGGCGCGGCGACAGTGTCGCGGGAGACCAGCCGGGTCCCCAGCAGCAGGTGCCGGGGTGTGCCGGGCCTGTCGGTCTCCAGCGCCAGACGCACGGCGGTACGGCCCAGCTCCTTGTGCTGGACGTGGATGGTGGTGAGGCCGATGTCGGCAGCCGGTGGCAGGTCGTCGAACCCGGTGAGCGAGACGTCGTCCGGGATGCGCAGGCCCCGCCCGATCAAGGCTTGACGGGCGCCCGCGGCGATCTGGTCGTTGGCCGCCATCACGGCGGTGAAGTCCCATGGGCCGGTGGCGAGTCGCTCGTTCATCATGCGGAAGCCCTCCTCGCGGTCCATGGTGCCGTCGACCTCCAGCCCCGTCTCGAGCGGTAGGCCGTGGGCCTTCAGCGCGGCGCGATAGCCCTCGATCCGGCTCTCCGGCGTGGAATACCCGGCACGCCGGCCCAGGAACAGGATGCGGCGGTGTCCGGCCTCGACGAGGTGGTTCGCCATCGTGAAGGCACCGCCGGTGTTGTCGTACTCCACGACGATGGCCGGCACGTCCGGACCGAGCGAGGGCCTGCCGCACAGCACCAGATGACAGCCGACCAGGGCGAGGGCGCGAGCGTACGGCACCATGCGCTCGCGGTAGGCGTCGTCCGCGACGACGTTCCCCACCAGGATCAGGGCCTCGGCGTGCCGCTCGCGCATCAGTCGTACGAGCGCCAGCTCCTGCTCGGGGTCGCCACCGGTGGTGCCGACCAGGCACACCCGCCCCGCCTGGGCCGCCTGCTCCTGCACCCCCTGGGCGACGTGTGCGTAGTGCGGTGAGGCCACCGAATTGACCACGATGGCCACATTCTTCGGCTGCACGCCGGCCAGTCCGCGGGCGTGGGGGTTCGCCACGTAGTCGAGCTCGCGCACGGCGCGCATCACCCTGCTGCGGGTTGCGGGCGCGCTGGGGTAGCTGCCGGAGAGGATCCGGGAGACGGTGGCGACCGAGACGCCGGCGTGCTGCGCCACGTCGCGGATCGTCGCCGGGCGATCTCCGTCCTTGGGAGCGGGGCGGCGGACCATCCACCCTCCTGCCGTCGTCGGCGACTGCGTAAGCGTTTCAGCTCGGGAGTATGGCACGCCGGCCCGTCGGTATCGGTATCGTCGGCTCGGGTCCACGCGACGCCGACCCGACCGGGGCTGTTTCGCCGCCTGTCCCCCTCCGGGGCGAGTGGCGGTTCCCGCCGACCTCACCACCGGCTACACCCGCTGCGTGAGATGAGCCGAACTGCGGCACGGCGTTCTGGCACTCGCACCTGTGGGGCACACTGGAGGCGACGCCGGACCTCACCCGGCAGTGGCAGACCCTGGTGCATCGCATCCGCGGCCAACTGCCCTTTCACGTGGTCCGGTTGGCGTGGTCCGGTTGGCGTGGGGGACTTTGCAACGCCCTGGCACCTGATGAAGATGGCCGTGTCCGTACGCGAGGGCGCTATTTCCTCCTCGACGCTGCTGAAGCGGCTGCGGTCGGGCTCGCACAAGAACTCCACCTACACCGCGTTTCGCGAGGTCGGCCGCGTGATCCGCACGGTGCAGCTGCTGCGTTACCTCTCGGACGCGCCGCTGCGCCGCCGGGTGACTGCGGCGACGAACAAGGTCGAGTCGTGCAACCGGTTCTCCCAGTGGGTCGGCTTCGGCAACCAGGGCGTCCTCGCCGACAACGACCCCATCGAGCAGAAGAAGGTGGCTTTGTTTACGAGTTCCGCCAGCAGATGTACGGCAGTTTCGACAGCACGCAGACAGAGGTGCTGTTCGATTGACGGACTGCACCGATTGAGGACGTCGCTTCTCGAGCGGCCGCCGAAAAGGTCTGCCAAGAGCGCGGCTCAGGGGAGCGGTCGGGGCGAAGCGCGGGTTGCCCGCAGGGGGCGGCGCCCCCTGCGGGCAGAGGGCTTCCCGATCTGCTCAGGCCGGGTCGGCGGGCAGGACGGAGTAGGGGTGGACCTCGATGCGCATGGGCGGTTCGGCGAGCAGGCCGATGATCTCGTCGCGCAGTTCGTCGGCCAGGGGGCTGTTCTCGTAGGCGGCCTTCGCCTCGTGACTGCGGAACACCTCCATGTTCCACAGCACGTCGGGGTCGTCGTCCTCGCGGGCAATGATGAACCGGTCCGAGGCTCCCGACTTCTCCATTCCCACGGTGGCCAGCTCGAAGAGCTTCTCGCCGAGTCCGGGCTTGGCACGCATCTTGATGATGTACGCGGGCTGGTCCTGTACGTCCATGGCGTACTCCTCCTGTGTCGCGTCAGGGTTCCAGCACGCACCGGCGCTGACCCTGGAACGTTGTTCCAGAGTGAGAATGGAACGGCATTCCAGTCATGTCAAACTGGCCGTGTGACACCACCAACGACAAAGAAGACCGAGCGACGTGCCGGCGCGCTCTCCCGCGAACGGATCGTCGAGGCCGCCATCGACGTGCTCGACACGGCTGGTGAGAACGGCCTGACCTTCCGGGCCCTGAGTGAACGCCTGGCCACCGGTCCTGGCGCGATCTACTGGCACGTGGCCGGCAAGGCCGAGCTGCTGGCTGCGGCCGCCGACCGGGCCGTCACCCTCTCAGTGGCCACCGAACCCGCCGACGGGCCGGCCGGCGGGCTACACGCCACCGCCCTGGGCCTTTTCGACGCGATGGCGGGGCACCCTTGGCTCGCTTCCCAGCTCACCGCCCAGCTCTCCCACAACCCTGCAGGTCCGGCGACGACGCGCCTCTTCGAGGCCATCGGCCGACAGGTCCGAGCGCTGGGCGCTCCCGCGAGTAGCTGGTTCATCGCGACGACCGCGCTCCTGCACTACATCCTCGGCGCCGCCAGCCAGAACGCCGCGAACGCCGAACGTGCGCGCGGTCTCGACCCGGATACCGAACGCGGTGCGTACCTCGGCACTGTCGCCGCGGCGTGGAGCCGGCTCGATTCGGAGGACTACCCCTTCACTCGGGCGGTTGCGGAGCAGGGGCTCGAACATGACGACCGGCTGCAGTTCATCGCCGGCATCGACCTCATCGTTGCAGGCATCCTGAGCCGGCAGGCACACTGACCCGCACCTGCTGACGGCCGCGGCGGGCCTCCGTCTGTTTCACTCTGCTCAGCAAGCGCTGTTCGAGTCTGAACGCTCCCTGGGTGCTGTCGAGACTGGCATACATCCGCTGTCGGAACTCGTGAACAAATCTGATGCAACCGGTCGTTGCGCAGCGTGTCATGCCGTGCGGTAGGCGGCGGGAGTGATGCCGTAGGTGCGGGTGAACCATCGAGTGAGGTGGGCCTGGTCGGCGAAGCCGGCCTCGGCGGCAGATGTTGCCGGTGTCATCCCCTCGGCGAGGAGTGCGCGGGCTCGGCGCAGCCGCAGATCGCGCTGGTAGTCGCTGGGGGCGAAGCCGTACGCGGTGCGGAAGCCCCGGTACAGCGTGAAGCGGCTGCATCCGGCCGCTCGCGCCAGGTCGTCGGCGGAGATGTTGTCGGCGAAGTGCTGCCGCAGCAGACGGCGGGCCCGTCCAGGGCGGCGAGGTCCGTGCGGCCCGGCCGGTCCGGCACAGGTGTGGGCTTCGTCGACGCGTGACGGCTCAGGAGCTCTACGACCAGAAGCTCGCCCGCCTTCCCGGCGTCCAGCGCCTGACAGCTGCAGAAGCGAGGAGCAGCGTGGCCGATCTGGTCTTCCAGCCGCCTCCACCCGCTGGAGCGCCCGAAGTCCGGCGGCCTCCTTGCGTACGCGCGGCCGGGCGACACCGTGCACATCTCCGAGATGTTCCGCCTGGTCCGAGGCACAGGCCACATTCTCGACGTGCTCGACATCCTGCACCGCGACCGCCTCGCCCTGCGTATCCACGACGGCGCGTTCTCCGCGATGGACCTCACCGCCCGCCACCCGCGCACCGGCGAGCTGCTGTCCACCGTGAAGTTCATGGTGCAGACCCTCGCCGCCGCCGGCGAACTCCAGCGAACCTCCAGCGAGAGCTGACGTACGACGGGCTGCGGGCCGCCGAGGCCAAGGGCAACAAGGGCGGGCGCCGCCCGGCCGTCAAGGCCGAGCTGGTCGACGCCGTACGTACCGCATACCTGGAAGGCTGCTCCATCGCCGCGCTCGCCCGCGAGCACGGCGTCAGCCGCAGCGCCATCCGTACCGCCGTCGCCGACCTCCTGCCCGACTACACGGCCGCCGACCCAGGCTCCCCGGTCCCGGAAGCGCCGGTCGTCCTCGACATGCCGGGCAAGGTCGCCGACTTCCTCCGCGCCGCCGAACTGGAACCCGCCGAGCGCGTCACGCTCGACCAGGGCGTGACCGTACGGCGCGGCCAGGGCTACACCCTGCGCGTCACCGCCGTACCCGCGGTCCACCGCCAACTCCTCGACCGCTGCAAGGGCCTGGACGGGGCCGGAGCCATTCCGGCACAGCGCAAGGTCCGCCGCGAGTACGAGAACCGCGTCAACGCCCTCGGGGCTCACGCCGGGAGCTGAAAAGACCCACCAAGATCAAGAACTGGCGGCTCTTGGGCTTACCTCGGAACCGGCGCGAATCACATCTGATGCGAACTGGTGGCACCTTGTGGCGCGTTGGTCGATCGGGCATAAGGAACCCGCTGATCAGTGATTTGAGGGTTCACCGTGTGCCTGACGAGACGGTAGCGGACAGGACAGGCTGTGCCGGCATCGTTCCGCTTCACACGATCGGATGGCTGAGCTGCCGTGCCGCTCCGGGCTTCGCGTCTGATGCGAGATTCTCGCGCCGGATGCGATCTACGGAGCGTGATGAATTGGACGGCGGATCACCAGGCTCAGCACCCACGACGTCCAGCACGAGGACGGCAATGTCCTCGTCCGGCTCGGCGACCCACCGTCGTCCGTTCCCGCCCCGTTCGACGGCATGCTGCTGGACTACCTGGGCCAGCGGCCGAACACCAAGACCGCGGCCAACCCCGGTGCCCGATGGCTCTTCCCCGGCCGCCGGGCCGGGCAGCCCATGACCCCGGAAGCCATGGCACCTCGGCTCCGCCAACTGGGCTTCCCGACCCGGCCAGGACGCACAGTGGCGATCCGCCAACTCGTCCTCCAGGCCCGGCCCCGGTGATCGCCCGGATGCTCGGCTACAACGACGACCACACCACCCGGATCGCCGAAGAGGCCGGAGGAGCTTGGCGTCACTATGCCCCCGGTGACCACCGGCGGTGACTATCACCCGTCAGGCGCTGCTTGACCTTGACGCTGGCGGCAAGGTTGCACGATGACCGGCATGAACAGCACCGCACCGCAGAGCAGCAGGATCGTCGCCGTCACCGGAGCCGGCACCGGGATCGGCCGGGCCACCGCCCGCGCCTTCGCCGCTGAGGGCGCCCACGTGGTCGCGATCGGGCGGCGGGCCGAGCCGCTCCTGGAGACCGCTGCCGAGAACGACCGGATCACAGCGCTGACCGCCGACATCACCGCCGAGGGCGAGCCCTCTCGGATTCTTCAGGCCGTGCTGGAGCGGCATGGCCGGCTGGACGTGCTGGTCAACAACGCAGGCATTGTGCGCAGCGGCGCCCTCGGCACGCTGACGCCTGAGATGATCACAGCCCAGCTTGCCACCAACCTCGTCGCCCCCATCCTGCTGGCTCAGGCCGCGCTGCCACTCCTGGAGGCGTCGGGCGGGGTGATCGTCAATGTCAGTACGTCGGTGGGGCAGCGGGCCTGGCCCGGCAGCTCGGTCTATGCGGCTACCAAGACCGCTCTGGAGCTGCTGACCCGCAGCTGGGCGGTCGAGCTGGCACCCCGCGGGGTCCGGGTGGTGGCGGTCGCCCCCGGCGCGATCGACACCCCCATCGGCGAGCACCAGGGCCTGACGCCGGAGCGGATGGCCGCAGTGCGGGAGTGGCAGCTGGCGCACACCCCACTGGCCCGGATC
Source organism: Streptomyces sp. NPDC059895 (assembly GCF_042731035.1). NCBI lineage: Bacteria > Bacillati > Actinomycetota > Actinomycetes > Kitasatosporales > Streptomycetaceae > Streptomyces > Streptomyces sp. NPDC059895. The sequence continues at coordinate 20,415 of NZ_JBHWKO010000023.1, read as the reverse complement.
GGTCGCCCTGAGGAGGTGGCCTGGGCGATCACCCAGCTTGCCGCACCGGCCGCGTCGTTCGTCACCGGAGTGATACTCCCAGTCGACGGCGGAGCAGTCGTGGCGTGATAGGAGTGGCCCGGGAGGTGGGACGGGTGCGGATCGGTGAGCTGCCACGGCGACTGGAACGACCGCTCGTGCGCTGCGGCACTACGAGCAGGCCGGACTAATCTCTTCCGAACGGGCCTCCAACGGCTACCGCGTCTACGACGAGCGGGCGGTGGTGCGGGTCCGCAACATCCGCCACCTGCTGGCCGCCGGGCTCACCCTGGACGACGTGCGGGTGTTCCTGCCCTGTCTGGATGGCGATGTGGCCGCCGCACCACCCTCGGACCAAGGCCTGCGGGTCGCGCTGGAACGGCTGGCGGTCCTCAACGAACGGATCGCCGCCCAGACCGAGGCCCGCGACCGGCTGGAAGCCGCGTTGCGACAGGCAACCGGTGGCCGGATCCGCCCAGTGGCCTGAATGCCCGTCTCGTCGCAGAAGCCGGAGGAACCTGGAGTCGCTCCGCTCCCCACGGCCACTCAGGGTGAACACGAGCCCTCACCGGCTAAGGAATACGCGACTCTCGAATACGCGAGGTCGCCAGTGCGCTACCCGCTCAAGCCCGTTCCGTCCGCCACCGGTGAGCGACCGCTCCTTCCTGGCCGTCACCTGCCCCGCAGCCGTCCGTCCTCAAGGAGCCGCCGCGAACACGAAGCGCCGTGCATTCGTCATCGCCGGTCTCTCGCCGGCCGGCCACGCCGCGGCGCCGGCACCGTCAGCAGGAACACAACCCCGCCATGGAGGACTGACTGCCACCGCGCCGGCGGCGGCATCGTCGTCATTGCGCCGGGAGCGTCCCGCGACGAGGACGGCGGCCGGTTTCCGTGCCGTGGGTGTGCACCAACCGCCCGGTGCGCAGGCTCTCGTTGATGGCGACACCGACGGCGACGCTGTGCAGCCCGTCCTCGTAGCCGGCTCGCCTCCGGAGCGGGTCCTGGCCCGCTCCGCGGAACACGTCCACGAGCGGCAGACCGTCACCGCCGCCGTGTCCTCCGCCGTAGCCCTCCCACGGGCTGTGGGCGGTCAGGGAGTAGGTCATGGAGCAGCCGCCGCGGTAGCCGACGAGGACGCTGAGGGTGTCCTCGATGTCGATGCCCTGGTCGAAGACGTCGCGGTCACGCAGGTATCCGTCCTCCGCTTCGGCGTCCAGGTAGAGGCCGCGCCGTCGCCGGACATGTCGAACCCGTAGGGGTCGTCCGCGGCGGCGTCCCGGCCCAGGGACGGGCGCGGGCCTGGCAGGCGGCCGGCGCCCTGGTCGCCGTAGAAGCGCAGGCCGCCCAGGGCCTGGACCGTGGTCGGGGTGTCGTCGAGCCACCAGTTGACCAGGTCGAAGTGGTGTGTCGCCTTGTGCACGGCGAGCCCTCCGGACGAGGTCTTCTCGCGATGCCAGCGGCGGAAGTAGTCCGCCCCGTGCACGGTGTCCAGGAGCCACTCGAAGTGTACGGACAGCACCTTCCCGACCGCGCCGTCCGCGATGACCTTCTTCAGGGCCGAGTTCCGCGGTGCGTAACGGTAGTTGAAGGTGACGGTGAGCTGGGCCTCCGATGCGGCCGCCCCCGCCTCGATGGTGCGCAGTCCCGCCTCGTCGGTGACGCCGGACCGGACCTCGCGGCCGGCACGGAGTACCGCTGGACCGTGCGGACGTGGGACCGCGAGGGTGCCGTCTCCCCGTACGCGCGCCCCGCCTCGTTCACCACCGGCCTCGGTGACGGGGACTGGTCCGGCGCCCAGTGGATCCGCAGGACCACGAGCGGCAACGACGCGAGCAACGAGTGGACCGCGGCCCGCAAGGTCATGCGCGTGGCCGGCCACAGCAGGGTCACCGGGGCGCGGGTCTACGTCGCGGCCATGGGCGACTGGCAGGTGAACGTGGCCGGCCGGGTGGTCCAGCGCAGTTCCTCGTACGAGTACGCGGGCGAGGGCTTCTACGACGTGGCCGAGCTGAGCGGCGTGAAGGCCGGCCAGGAGCTGCCGATCGGCGTGCTCACCCACGGACGTACGCCCTCGCGGTGCACGAGCCGGCGACCGAGCGGGACAAGGCCCACTGGAACAACGCGCTGTACGACCGCATCGACCGGACGGGCAACGCACACACCCCCGTCTTCCCCGACCGGCGATGCGACGTGACGGCGGCCACGTACCGCCCGCTGGTACGGCGGATCACGGAGACCTACGCGACGGGCAACGAGGCCGGCCGTCCCTCGGCCACGAACTCCCCCCTGCAACTCGGTCTTCCACACCAGCAGTACGCTGTCGGCCGCGTTCGCGAAGAACAAGAACATCCGCGACCTCGTCGTGGAGAACGTCGACTACGTCGACCCCGCCACCGGGGCCACCACCCGTTACGACACGACGCCTCTCACCCCGGAGAACCGGACCCGGGCCGAGTGGGACGACGGCACGACGGTGCACCTGGCGGAAGCCGGCACCGCACACGTCACCACCGTCCCTGGCGCCACCTTCCGGGTAGCCGGCCAGGTGAACCTGTCCACCGCCCCGGACTTCCCCGCACAGGGCACCGTCCGCCTCTTCGTCGACCGCGACACCACGGCGATACCCGTACGGGTCCGGGCGGACGGCAGCTTCCTCAGCGACCCCGTCACCCTGGACGACGACCAGAGCTGGTACCGGGACCGGCACTACATCGCGGTCAACCTCTACCAGGGCATCGACATCAACACGGTGGTCCATCACGTCCGTGTGCGGCACGTCAGTTCCAGCGCTCGTGGCTGATGCGCCTGGCCACGGACGTGAGTCTCCTGACCGAGCGACGGCCGGCGTTGACCGTGACGGTCCGGTCCGCGATCCGGGCGAGCGGGGCGTCGCTGGCCGAGTCGGTGTAGAGGACGGCGTCCTCGGGGCGGAAGCCGAGGTCGCGGACCGCGGCGACCTTGGCCTCGCCCACGTTGTGAGCGGCGAGACCTGGCCCCCGCGGGGCGAAGTGGAGCCGAGAGGCGACCAGGGGAACGCCGTGCAGTCCGACACCGTCGAGGAAGGCTCGCGCGAGAGTCTCCTCCGAAGCCGTCGCCACGACCGTCGGACCCTGGAGACGGGCCAGCCGGCACCGGGCGACCGCCTGCCCCACCGCCGTCCGGTCCGCCATGGACCGCCCCGTGGTGACCGCGAGCGTCTCGTAGGCGCCGCGGGTCATCCCGCGCAGGGCCAGGGACACGATCGCGCGGTTCACGGCCGGCCTCAGCGCGCCGTCCGGGGGAGCCGCCAGGGAGAGCAGGAAGGGCGCGAGCACGGCGGCGTAGAGGTGGGGGCGGGCCGCCAGACGGGTGCTGACCAGGAAACCCATGGTGTCTTCCCTGGTCAGCACCCCGTCCAGGTCGAAGATCGAGACCTGGTGTCCGGTCACGCCGGCAGCACCGCGTCGGCCTCCACCTCGACGAGAAGGTCCCCGGCGGCCAGAGCACCGACCTCCACGACGGCGGTGACGGGGCGGATGTCCCCGAAGATCTCCCCGTGCACGGCTCCCACGGCGTCGAAGTCGGCGATGTCGGTGAGGTAGACGCGGGTGCGGACGACGTCGGCGAACCCGGCACCCGCCTCCTCGAGGGCCTTCTCGATGCGGGAGTAGATCTCGCGGGCCTGAGCGGCCGCGTCGTCGCCTCCGACGGCACCGTCGGCCGATCCGGCCGTGGTGCCCGCGACGAAGACCTGGTTGCCGACACGGACCGCACGGGAGTAGCCGAGGACGGGTTCACGGGAGGAACCGGACGAGATGTTCTGGCGCTGGGACATGCTTCTCCTTGGTGCTGGAGCGCGGGCCGCCGAACGAGGGCGGACGAACGCGTGAAGAGGGGGAGGGGAAGACCGTTCGACGGTCGCGCGGGTCGTGCCCGGGTCACCAGGGCGTACCGGACCTGCGTTGACTGAGATTGTGGATTGGTGACCGAATTCCGTCAAGTGCCGGTCGTCGACCGGTCAGGCCACGAGGACGGTGCCCCCGGAGCGGCTGATGGCGCCACGCAGATCCTGCGGGCACGACTGATCCGTGAGCAGGGTGTCGAATCCGCTGAGGTCGCAGACGCGGTGTGCGGCGGTACGCCCGAACTTGCTGGAGTCGGCCAGTACGTAGCGGTGCGAGGCGTTGGCCAGCATGGCTCGCTTGGTCGCGACTTCGTCGAGGTGGAAGTCGGTGAGGCCGTAGGGGGCGATGCCGCCGGACCCCACGAAGACGGCGTCGGCCCGCAGGTCCGCGAAGAAGTCCACCGCTCGCGCGTTGGAGCAGGCCAGGTCGCCCGCTCGCAGCCGCCCTCCGCTGACCAGGACCTCCACGCGGGGGCGGGTGCTCACCTCGGCGGCGACGAGCAGGGACGGTGTGGCGATGACACCGGCGTGGTCGGCGGGCAGGGCGCGCGCCACTTCGAGTGCCGTGGTGCCGACGTCGATGACGACGGTCTGGCCGGGCACGATGAGTGTGGCGGCGAGCCGGCCGATGGCCTGCTTCTCCTCGGCCATCGCGCCGCTGCGTTCGCTGAAGGGCGCCTCTTCGCCCACCGGGGCCTCGGGGACGGTCGCCCCGCCGTGTACGCGGGTCAGCTTGCCGCGCTGTTCCAGCTGGGCGAGATCCCTGCGGACGGTCTCGTGGGAGACGCTCAGCAGCGTGGTGAGGTCGTCCGTGGTGATGAACTTGAGCCGGGCGAGCTCGGCGACGATCCTGCGGTGCCGCTCAACGGGGAGCACGGCACACCCCCTCATTGGTGACTGTTCTTGTGGATCTGTGACTGCATCGTAAGGGCAGTGGCCTCTCGCGGCCCCTCTCGCCCGTAGGGACGCCGACCTCGCCGCGCTCTCCTGTGCTCCCCTCGTGTGTTAACGGGGTGTTTTCGCATGTTTCAGCGGTGTGGCGGCAGTGCGAAGTCTTGACGGGGCGCGGGCATCGGTCCACACTCTCAGTAATTCACGGTCAAGAACCCATAGAAACGGTCAGTGGTGGGCGTCCCACCCTCCGGCGGTTCACCTCTTCCTTTCTCGTCCATCTCGTCCATTGCCCCCCGCTGCCTGGGCGGGCACCCTGAGGCAGGGAAGCAAGTCATGGCACAAGCAGAGAACGGCCCCCAGGGGGCCGGAGCGGTCGGACGGACCGGCACGGAGTCCGACAGCCGTCCGGAGATGGCGCGGGAACTGGGCTGGTACGCGTCGTTCTCCGTCGCCTTCGGGTTCGTGTCCATCGCGACCGGCATCTTCACCACGTACGGCGCGGTGCTCACCACCTCGGGGCCGCGCGGCATCTGGGCCTGGCCGATCTCGGTGATCGGCCAGCTGTCCATCGCCCTCGTCTTCGGGGCCCTCGCGGCCCGCATCCCGATCAGCGGCTACTCCTATCAGTGGGTGTCACGGATCGTCGGCCCCGTGTGGGGCTGGATCATGGGATGGATCTCGTTCGCGTTCCTGGGCGTGGTCGTCGTCGCGGTGGACTACACCATCGCTTCCACCATCCTCCCGGAGCTGTTCCGCTACGTCGGCACCCCGCAGAACGCCTGGATCATCACGGCCGGTGTGGTCCTGCTCCAGGCACTGCTGGTGGCTCTCTCCACCCGGACCACGCACCGGGTCAACAACGCGGCCGTGACGATGCAGCTCATCGGCATGATCGCCCTGACCGCGCTCCTGTTCGCGGTCGGCGCGTTCACCGGAAAGCTGGACTTCGCCCACCTCTTCGAGACCGGAACCGTGCCGGCGAGCGGCTACTACGGGCTGGGCGGCGCCACCGAGGCGGGCCCGTTCGCCCTGGCGTTCCTGCTGGGCGCCTTCACCATCGTCGGCTTCGAGTCCGCGGCGAACCTGGCCGAGGAGACCAAGGACCCTGCCCGTGTCATCCCCAAGGCGATGGTCCAGGCGGTGCTCTCCCTGGGCGTGCTCGGCTTCCTGTTCCTGATCGCGGTCACCGCCGCGGCCGGCCGCATCGACGGCGTCGGCACATCGGCCACCCCCGTGGCCACCGTGATCACCGCCGTGCTCGGATCGGTCGTCGGGAAGATCCTGCTGGTTCTGGTCGTGATCTCGATCTTCTCCTGCGGGCTGGTGATCACCCTCAGCGGCACCCGCCTCGTCTACGCGATGTCCCGCGACGAACGCTTCCCCGGCTGGCGCCTGCTCCAGCGCATCGACCGGCGCACCGCGACGCCCCTGAACGCCACCGTCTTCATGATGCTGATCGCGCAGATCGTCCTCGCGGTCTTCTCCCGCTCCACGGACGCCCTGTTCCAACTGTTCTCCGCCGCCACCCTGCTGCCCGCGATCATCTATGCCGGCACCGTGGCGATGTACGCGGCGAAGCGCCACTCCCTGCCGCCGTCGAAGGGCTTCTCCCTGGGCCGCTGGGAGGTTCCGGTCCTCGTCCTGGCCGCCGTGTGGCTGGTCTACGAACTCCTCATCTTCCGGGACGCCTCCTTCCGCGCCCCCTGGATCTACGTCATGGTGCTGTGCGGGATCGGCGCCGTCCACCTCGCCGCTCTGCTCATCCGCCGGGGCCGCGCCGGGCTGACGATGCCCGACATGGCCGATGTCGACCGTGCCCTGGACACCGCCGGAACGGCGCCCGACGGGGCCGCAGCCGAAAGGACCTCCCCATGACCGCGATCCTCGCCATCGACCAGGGCACCTCGGGCACCAAGGCCATCGTCGTCGACGCCGACGAGGGAACCGTCGCCATCGCCGAGGAGACCGTCCGCCCCACCTACCTGCCCGGCGGCGGCGTCGAACAGAACCCCCGCGAACTGCTCGACTCCGTCCTGACCGCCGGCCGCCGCGCGATGAGCACGGCCGGCCGCCCGATCGCCGCCGTGGCCCTGGCCAACCAGGGAGAGACCGTCCTGGCCTGGGACCTGGCCACCGGGACCCCGTTGTCCCCGGCGATCGTCTGGCAGGACCGGCGCGCGGAGAGCGTCTGCGACGAGCTGGCCGACCGCTCCGCCGCCCTCGCCGCACGCACCGGGCTCGTCCTCGACCCGTACTTCTCCGCGCCCAAGATGGCCTGGCTGCGCCGGAACCTCACGCGCGAAGGTGTGGTGACCACCACCGACACCTGGCTGGTGCACCACCTGACGGGCGAGTTCGTCACGGACGCCTCCACCGCCAGCCGCTCCCTCGTCTTCGATCTGGACAGCGCCTCCTGGGACGGCGAACTCGCCGACTGGTTCGGGCTCGGCACCGAACGCATGCCCCGCATCGCCGCCTCCGACGAAGTCGTGGGAACCACCCGGGCCTTCGGCCCAGAGGTGCCGGTGGCCGGACTGATCGTCGACCAGCAGGCCGCCCTGGTCGCGGAAGCGTGCCTGGAGCAGGGGACCGCCAAGTGCACCTACGGCACCGGTGCGTTCCTGCTGGCGAACACCGGCCTGAACGCCGTGCGTTCCAGCGCCGGCCTCACCACGTCGGTGGCCTGGCAGGCCGAGGGAGAGACCCTGTACTGCGTGGACGGCCAGGTCTACACCGTCGCCTCCGCCGTGCGATGGCTCCAGGACCTCGGCCTCGTCCGGTCCGCGACCGAGATCGACCAACTCGTCGCGGCGGACAGCGAAGGCGTCCTGTGCGTGCCGGCCTTCGCCGGTCTCGCCGCCCCCTGGTGGAGACCGGACGCCACCGCCTCCTTCACCGGCATGACGCTGTCCACCCGGCGCGAACACCTCGTCCTCGCCCTGCTGCAGGGCATCGCGGCACAGGTCACCGAGCTGGCCGCCCTGGTGGGCCGCGACCTCGGCCGGCCCCTGACCCGGCTGCGCGCCGACGGCGGTCTGACCAACTCGGCCGCCCTCATGCAGGCCCAGGCCGACATCGCCCAGCTCCCCGTCGACATCTACCCCAGCGCCCACGCCACCCCTCTCGGCGCCGCCGCCCTCGCACGGTGCGCGCTCGACCCGGCGCTCAGTCTCAAGGAAGCCGTCGGAGACTGGGCACCGAGCACCGTGTACGAACCCCGCTGGTCCGCCGACCGGGCCCAGGAATTCCGCACCACATGGGCGCAGGCCGCCACGGCCCGCGCCGCCAAGGGAGATCACACATGACCGCCACCCCCCACCGTCCGGACGACGGCGTCTTCGACGTCGCGGTGATCGGAGGAGGCATCGTCGGCGCGGCGATCGCGCGCGAACTGTCCGGCCACGACGTCTCGGTGGCGCTGCTCGAAGCCCGCGACGACGTGGGCGACGGCACCAGCAAAGCCAACACCGCGATCCTGCACACCGGCTTCGACGCCAAGCCCGGCACCCTCGAATCCCGCCTGGTCGCCCGGGGATACCACCTGCTGAGCGCCTACGCCGAAGCCACCGGCATCCCCGTCGAGCACACCGGTGCCGTGCTGGTGGCCTGGAACCGGGAAGAACTCGACGCACTGCCCGGCCTGAAGGAGAAGGCCGAGGCCAACGGCTACGAGCACTGCCGGATCATCGGCGCGGACGAGGTCTACCAGAGCCTTCCCGACCTCGGCGACGGAGCCCTCGGCGGACTCACCGTCCCGGACGAGTCCATCATCTGCACCTGGACGACCAATCTCGCCCTGGCCACCGACGCCCAGCAGCGCGGCACCACGATCCTGCTCCAGCACGCTGTGACCGCCGTCGACCCCGGCGACGAGGTGACCACCCTGCACACCGGGCAGGGTGAGGTGCGGGCCCGCTGGGTCGTCAACGCCGCCGGCCTCGGCGCCGACCACATCGACCGGCTCTTCGGCCACGACCGCTTCACCGTCACCCCCCGCCGCGGCGAACTGTTCGTCTTCGACAAGCTGGCGCGCCCGATGGTCGACAAGATCGTCCTGCCCGTGCCCTCCTCCCGCGGCAAGGGCGTACTGATCTCACCGACCATCTACGGCAACGTCATGCTCGGCCCCACCGCCGAGGACCTCACCGACCGTACGGACACAGCGACGTCGGAGGACGGCTACGACTTCCTCCTCACCAAGGGCGAACGCCTCATGCCGCGCCTGCTCGCCGAGGAAGTCACCGCGAGCTACGCCGGACTGCGCGCCGCGATCGACCACCCCGACTACCTCATCGAGGCCACCCCCGAGCAGCGCTACCTCCTCGTCGGCGGCATCCGCTCCACCGGCCTGACCGCCGGAATCGCCATCGCCGAACACGTCCGCGGCCTCCTGGAGAAGGCCGGGCTGACCCTGCGCGGCCGCAGCGACCTGCCCGATCCGCCGCGGATGCCGAACATCGGCGAAGCCGCCACCCGCCCCTACCAGGACGCCGAACGCATCGCCGCGGACCCCGCCTACGGCACCGTCGTCTGCTTCTGCGAACGGGTCACCGAAGGCGAGATCCGCGACGCCTGCCACGCGCCGGTGCCCGCCCGCACCCTGGAAGGACTGCGCCGCCGCACCCGGGCGATGAACGGCCGCTGCCAGGGCTTCTTCTGCGGCGCGGCCGTAGCGGCCCTGCGCACCCGGCACCACACCCACGACGGCTGCAGCAGCCAGCACAAGGACGACCGATGACCTACCAGCTGTCCCTGATCAAGCCCGATGTCCTCGTCGTCGGAGGCGGCCCCGCAGGCCTCACCGCGGCCGCCGAACTCGCCGACCGCCGCGCCGGGCACATCCTCGTCGTCGACCGCGAGCACACGGCCGGCGGCATCCCCCGGCACAGCGACCACACCGGATACGGCCTGCGCGACCTGCGCCGAGTCATGTCCGGCCCCGCCTACGCCCGCCACCTCGTCGACCGCGCCACGCGGGCCGGAGCCGAGATCCGCACGAACACCATGGTCACCGGCTGGTCCGACGAGCACACCCTCGACGTCACCAGCCCCGACGGCCGCCACCGGATCCGTCCCCGGGCCATCGTGCTGGCCACCGGCGCACGCGAGCGGCCCCGCACCGCACGCCGCATCCCCGGCGACCGCCCGCACGGCGTCTACACCACCGGACAGCTCCAGAACCTCGTCCACCTCCACCACCAGCCCGTCGGCGAACGAGCCGTCGTCGTCGGCGGCGAACTGGTCAGCTGGTCCGCGGCCCTCACCCTGCGCGAGGCGGGCTGCACCCCCGCCCTCATGATCAGCCAGTACCCGAAGGCGGAGTCCTACGGCGCCTTCAACGCGGCCGGCCGCACCGTACTGCGCGTCCCCGTCGCCACCCGCAGCCGCGTCACCCGGATCATCGGCAAGGGCCGCTGCCAGGCCGTGGAGATCGAGCACCTCGACACCGGCCGGCGCACCACCGTCGAATGCGACACCGTCGTCTTCACCGGGGACTGGATCCCCGACCACGAACTCGCCCGCGCCGCCGGCATCGCTCTCGACGAGGGCACCCTCGGCCCCGTCACCGACACCGCACTGCGCACCAGCCGCCCCGGAGTCTTCGCCGCCGGCAACATGCTCCACCCCGTCGACACCGCCGACGTCGCCGCACTCGACGGCAAGCACGTCGCCCAGCAGGTCATCGACCACCTGCACGGACGGCAGCGGCCGACCGCGGGCGTCCGCCTGACCGCCGGCACGCCCTTCCGCTGGATCGCCCCGCAGATCCTGCGCCCCGACGACCCGGCACCGGCCCGCGGCCGACTCCTGCTGTGGTCCGACGAGTTCGTCCGCTTCCCCAAGGTGACCGTCCGCCAGGACGGACGCGTCATCACCCGCCGCACCCTCGCCTGGCCCGCAGCCCCCGGCCGCGTCTTCCGCATCCCCTCCACCGTCCTCGACGGAATCTCACACACCGGGGGCCCCGTCCACATCAGCCTCTAGCGAACGACCGGCACCAGGTGGACGGGTTATGCCCCGTCCACCCTCGGCCCGGGCGGGTGGGGACCCGGCCGTCCGCCGCTTCACGGCCACCCGCGCTCGCGGGACGGACCTTCCCCGTCCCGGGGCGCCGTGTCGAGAACGGCGTCCAGTATGCGCCGGGAACTCTCGAGTCGGGTGATCGCCTCGGTGATGCGGGTGTGTTCGCGCCGCAACTCCCCGACGAAGGTCGGACAGCCGGATGGCACCCTCAGCTCCTCCTTGTCGCGCACACAGTGCACGACCTTGGCGATGACCGCGGTGGAGAGCCCGGCGGCGAGCATGGCCCGGATGTGCTGCACCGTTGCGACGTCCGCCTCGACGTACTCACGGTAGCCGTTGTCCGACCGGGCCGGCCTGAGCAGACCCTGCTCCTCGTAGTAGCGCAACAGCCTCCTGCTCACCCCGGTTTCGTGGGCCAGGTCGCCGATTCGCATCCAGCCTTCTCCTTGACCTTCACATAGATGTGACGCCTTAACGTCCGCAGTATCGCTGATCGTGACGTGAAGGAGACGGATCATGCCAGGTGCAGTGATCATCGGTGCGGGACCGGGAATCGGGCAGGCGGTCGCCCGTCGGTTCGCCAGGGAGGGTCTGCCGATCACGCTGATCGCCAGGGGCGGGCAGACGCTGCGCGCCGTGGCGGGCGCGGTCGCTCCCCACGGCGTTCCGATCGTCACGGTGCAGGCCGACAGTACCGACCGGGCCGAGTTGGACGCGGCCCTGGGCCGGGCCGTCGACGAGCACGGCGTGCCGGAGGTCGCCGTGTACAACGCCGCGCTCGTCCGCGCGGACGAGCTGGGTGAGCTCTCGGTACGCGATCACATGGACGCGTGGGCGGTCAACGTGGTCGGCGCGCTCAATGCCGCGGCACGCCTCGCGCCGGCGATGGCGGCGCGCGGGAGTGGAACGTTCCTTGTCACGGGCGGCATGCCCGAGCCCAAGCCGCGGTACGTGAGCCTCTCCTTGGGCAAGGCGGGCGTCCGCACCCTGGTGGCGCTGCTCGACCAGCAGTACGGCTCCTCCGGAGTGCACGTGGCGAGCGTCACCGTGGATGGCCCGGTCGCCCCGGGCACCGACTTCGACCCCGACGACATCGCCGACCACTACTGGCGGCTGCACACGCAGCCGCGCCACCTGTGGGACCGCGAGGCGCTGCACACCAGCCGCTCCTGACGGCGCGCGGCGACGGCTTCGCCAGCGCCTCTTCCATGGCATCGCGTGCGCTGTTGCACACGAGGATGCCCAGGCCCGCGCCGCGTGCCTGCTCCTCCGCGCCGCGGACCAGTGCCGTGTAGAACGGATTCGCGAGGTCCGGGACGAGGACGGCGATGAGGCGGGAGGAGCCGCCGCGCATCCTGCGCGCGCTGTCGCTGCGTATGTAACCGAGCCGGTCGATGACCGATTCGATGCGGGCGCGGGTGGAGGGGGCGACGAGGTGGGGGCGGTTGAGCACGTTGGACACCGTGCCGAGAGAAACGCCGGCCTCTCGTGCCACATCCGTCATACCGACTCTGGGCCTCCCGGGTTCCACGTGCGCCCCTCCTCGACTAGGCGCTGGGTGCCGACGTGCTGCGGCGTACGACCAGACGCGGAGTCATCGTGGTCTGCACGGCGTGTTCCCGGCGGCCCTCGACGCGCTCGATCAGCAGGCGGGCGGCCGTGCTGCCCATGTCGTGTCCGGCCTGATCGACGCTCGTGAGCTGGACGGTGGCGAGGTCGGCGAGGGCGGTGTTGTTGTAGCCGACGACGGAGACGTCCTCGGGAACCCTCAGCCCCAGTTCGTGAGCCGCCCGCCAGACGCCGAGTGCGGCGACGTCCGCGCCCGCCATGACGGCGGTGGGCCGGTCCTCGCCGGTCAGCAGGCTCATGCCGGCTTTGTAGCCGCCCTCGTCGGAGTAGGCGGCACGGCAGACCCGGGTCTCGTCGCCGAGGCCGTGGCGGCTCATGGCCTCCGTGTAGCCGTGGGTCAGGACGATCTCCGGAGTGCGCGTCCATCCGCTGGAGCGGGTGCCGGGAGCGGAGACGAGTGTGATGTCGCGGTGGCCCAGGGAGACCAGGTGATCCACGATCAGGCTGGCTCCCGTGCCGTCCGCGTCGACGACCGAGTCATGGAGGTCGGAGCGGTCATGGTGGCCGATCACGACGGTGGGCGTGGTCTCGGCCATGGCGAGGATCTCGGCGCGCGACGTACCGGGGGCGATGAGGATCAACCCGTCCATCTGGCGGTCGACCATGGACTGGATGGTCCTGCTCTGGGCGTCCGCCCCGAACCCGGCGGCGCCGACCAGCACGGTGTACTCGCTGTTGTGCAGCTCGTCACGGATGCCGTCGAGGATGTCGGCGAAGAACGTGTTGCGGATGTTGTCCAGCAGGACACCGATCGTGTAGGTCCGGCCGCGCATGCCGCGCGCCGCGGCGTGCGGCCGGTAGCCGAGCTCGGCCATCGCGTCGCGGACCTTCTCCTGCATCGCGGCGCTGACCCCGTAGGCGTTGCGCATGACCTTGGAGACCGCGGCCGTCGACACGCCCGCGTGCCGCGCGACGTCGGTGATCGTCACACGTTTCCTGCGCTGTGAGCCCTGCTGCATGCGACGTGCCCCCTGAACCTCTCCTGGATACAACGGTCTACACGATACGAGCCCTGACTCGCTAGATGTTGTCGGTCTTTCCACGATGTTACGTACCGGTGTCTTGACCGGAGTCGAAGCTGCGTGCACTGTGGTGCGCACTTCGGCTTAGAGAACGTTATACAAAACTCTCTCTCCTTTCCGATTTCCTCCGCAGGCCTTCGCCGTGCGCCTTTGTTCAACGATGACAGGGAGCCATGCTGTGATCACCGACTTCTCCGCCGCCGGAAAGGCCCGCCTCGCCGGTATGACCGCGAGCGCCGCCGCCATGGTCGTCCTCGTCTCCGCGTGCGGAGGGACCGGAGGCGGCTCGACCTCCGCGGCCGAGGACTTCAGCTACCTGAGCGTCACCGAGAACACCACCGTCAAGAGCGCCCTGACCACTCTCTCCAAGGGCGCGTGCAAGACCGCGAACGAGGCCCAGCCACTGAAGGTGGAGACCGTTCCGCAGGCGAGCCTGGACCAGAAGCTGCAACTGCTGGCCGGTCAGGACGCGTTGCCCGTGCAGTTCGCCGCGGGCAACGCGCCGTCGCTCACGCAGCAGCTGTACACGTCGGGCAAGGTGGCCGACCTGGAGAAGGAGCTCACGGAGCTGGGCGTCTACGACCAGCTGGAACCCGCCGCGGTGTCCACCATCAAGGCGCTGTACGGCGGCAAGGTCGAGGTTCTGCCGTACGAGTACAACATCGAGGGCATCTTCTACAACAAGAAGGTCTTCAGCGACAACGGCATCGCCGTGCCCGGCACCTGGGACGCACTCGTGGCCGCCGCGGCGAAGCTGGAGGCCAAGGGCATCCAGCCGTTCTCCGCCTCCGGCCAGCAGGGCTGGCCGCTGACCCGTCTCCTCAGCGGCTACCTCTACCGCAGCCTGGGCGCCGACGCACTGCGGAAGGTGGCCGACGGCACGGCGAAGCTGACCGACCCCGCGTACGTCAAGGCCGCCGAGGAGATCGCCGGCCTCGGCTCGAAGGGCTACTTCGGCAAGGGCGTCGGCTCCATGCCCTTCCCCGCCGTCACCGGCGGCAAGGGCGCGATCGACCAGTACCCCTCCAACGTCGGCCTCGGCATCGCCCTCGGTGCCCGCTCCTTCGACGACAAGACCGGCGACTGGGTCTCCTGCATCGCCAAGAACTACGGCACCACCGCACTGAAGGACCACGGCTCCATCTCCGGCTTCAAGGTCAACACCGAGGTCGAGGACGCCAACGACGTCACCCAGGTCCGCGACACCATCAGTTCCTCCCAGCAGAACGTGCTCTGGTTCGAGGCCCTCTTCAGCACCAAGGCCACCACCGTGAGCCAGACCAACGCGGCCGGCCTGGTCAGCGGCAGCGTCAGCCCGGAGAAGTTCATGCAGACCGTCCAGGACGCACTGTCCACCAAGTGACGCGGCCGGCCGCTCCGGGGCCGTCCCCGAGCAGCCACCGCATGTCCGCCATGAAGACCTCCGGTTCTCCCGGCGGCGGAGGACACGTGTGCCCTCCGCCGGCACCGGCCGACGGCCGCGACGCCGCCGCCCGGGCCGCGCCCGGGTGAGGATCGTCGTCGCTCCGCTGCTCGTCGTCGAGGGCCAGGACCTGCGCACCCTCCAGGTCGGTCTGCCCAACTTCACCGGCGACTTCGGGGCCACCCAGTACGGCCCGCTGTCCGCGGCGATCCGTATCGACGTCTTCGGCACTCTCGTGCTCCACCTCTTCCTCGACCGCAAGGTCATGAAGGGCCTGACCTCCGGTGCCGTCAAGGGCTGACACCCCGCTCCGGCCGCGAACAGACCGGCCGCAGTCCGCCCCGCTCCCCAACGCCGCACGCCGAGACCGGCGGCCACCGCGCACCACCCCGTGAGCAGCACCCGCGTAGACATCGAGGAGGATGTGACGTGACCCGTCCCACCGGAATGACCCGGCGGCAAGCCGTCGCCGTGTCCGTAGCCGCTCTGGGAGGAGCCGCGGTCGTGACCGCCGGACTTCCCACCGCCGCAGCGGCCGCCCCCCGGGGCAGCGACCTCGGCCGACGAGCCCTGGCGTGACAGGAAGAAGTCACCCGCACGCCGAGCCGAAGCACTGCTCGGCGCCATGACCTTCGACGAGCAGGTCACCCTGGTCACCGCCGTCGAGGTCGCGGACTCCAAGCCGCTGGAACACCTCGGCATCCCGGCGATGACCCGCGTGGACGCCTCCGACGGACTGCGCGGCGACACCGGCGTGACCGCCTTCCCCGCCGCCAACGCCCTGGCCGCCACCTTCAACACAGCACTCGCGGAGCAGTACGGCACCGCGATAGGCAAGGAAGCCCGCGCCAAGGGCTGGAACATTCTGCTCGGCCCCACCGTCGACATCCTGCGCAACGCCCGCTACGGCCGCCAGGCCGAGTCCTACAGTGAAGACCCCCTCGTCAGCGGGCTGATCGGAGCCGCCGTCACCAAGGGTTTCCAGAAGAACGACACCATCGCGCAGATCAAGCACTTCTCCGTCTACAACCAGGAAGAAGGCCGCCTGACCCTCGACGTGGTCGTCTCCGAGCGCGCGCTGCGCGAGGTGTACTACCCGGCCTTCGAGCACACGGTCCGCGACGGCGGCGCCCTGTCGATGATGGGCGCCTACCCGAAGATCAACGGCGTTTTCGCCTGCCAGAACAGCCACATCATCGACGCGCTCAAGACCGATCTGGGCTTCAAGGGCTACCTCGGCACCGACTTCTACCCGCACGCGGACCGCGTGGAGTGCGTCAACGCCGGCGTGGACTCCACCGCCCTGATGCCCGACATGCCCAGGAGCGCCTTCACCGACGGCCGCATCCCGAAGGACCGCACCCGGGACGCCGCCCGCCGCATCCTGTACGCGCTGTTCGCGTCCGGAGCCTACGACAACCCCCTGCCGTCCGCACCCGCCGACGTCGTGACCACCGCCGCCCACCAGGACCTCGCGCTGACCACCGGCGAGGAGGCTACGGTCCTGCTCAAGAACCAGGGAGGCGTGCTGCCGCTGTCGAAGCGGACGACCGTCGCGGTCATCGGCCCGGCCGGAAAGGACACCATCACCGGTGTGGAGGGCTCCTCCTGGGTCGACCCCGGCGACTACACCACGGCCCTGGAGGCGATCACCGCCAAGGCCGGCGCGTCACGCGTCCTGTTCTCCCAGGGCAGCCTCGGCGACGACACCCTGACCACCGTCCCCGCCGACGTGCTCGCCACGTCCGACGGGCGGCAGGGGCTGCACGCGGAGTTCTTCGCGGGCGAGGACCTCGCCGGCACACCCCTGACCACGACGACCGTGTCGACCATCGACTTCCGCGGCGGCAACCCGGTCGGGGGACTGCCCGCCCAGTGGTCGGCCCGCTGGACCGGGCGGATCACGCCGTCCGCCACCGGCCTGGTGCGTTTCGCCGTGCTGCTGTCCGGCGCGGTCAAGGTCGTCGTCGACGGCAGGACCGTCATCGAGGACTCCCGTTACGGCTGGGACTCCTTCATCGGGCCCCGGCAGTGGCCGATCGGCGGGGTGAGCGGACTGACCGGCGGCAAGGCCGTCGACATCACCGTGGAGTACAGCACGAAGGACGTCGGCTACAGCGGTGTCGGTCTGGTGCTCGGCTGGCAGCCCGAGTCCCTGATCCCCGCCGCCGTCGCCACCGCCGAGAAGGCCGACGTCGCGGTGGTGTTCGTCAACAACTACAGCGGTGAGGGTCTCGACCGTGCGGACCTGGCCCTGCCCGGCGACCAGAACCAGCTGATCGAAGCCGTCGCCGCGGCCAACCCCGACACCATCGTCGTCCTCAACACCTCCGGCCCCATGCTCATGCCGTGGCTGAGCCGGGTGAAGGGAGTCCTCCAGGCCTGGTACCAGGGCGCCGCCACCGGCACCAGCATCGCCAACATCCTCTACGGCGACGCCGAACCCGGCGGCCGCCTGCCGATGACCTTCCCCGCGACCGAGGACCAGGGCCCCACCCAGTACACCGGCGGCAAGAACGACGCGGCCAACGGCACCATCGTCTACGACGAGGGCATCTACGTCGGCTACAAGTGGTACGACAAGCACCACGCCACGCCGCTCTTCCCCTTCGGGTGCGGCCTGTCCTACACCTCCTTCAGCCACGACAAGGCGCGCGTCACCGGCCGCGGCAGCGCGGACGCCGCGGCCGAGGTCAGCGTCGAGGTGCACAACACCGGCCGGCGCACGGGATCCGATGTGGTCCAGGTCTACATCGGGCACCTGCCCACCGAGGTCGACACCCCGGCCAGGACACTCGCCGGGTTCACCAAGGTCACCCTCGAACCGGGGCAGCGTCGCAAGGTGACCGTCACCGTCAGCCGACGCATCCTGTCCTACTGGGACGAGTCCACGAACGGGTGGGTGACACCGGCCGGCAAGGTCCCGGTCTACGTGGGCCGATCGGCCACCGACGTCGAGTACGCCGGCACCATCACCGTGCACTGACCGGCAGAGGTACCCCCTTCCGTCCGAAGGGGGTACCTGCGGCCGGGGGCCCCGGCCTTCCGGTCGGGGCCGTGCGTCATCCGGGCACGAGTGCCCAGGACTGCTGGTCGTTGACGAACGAAGCGGAGGTGCCGGCCAGTTGGCGTGCGTCGGCGGAGCCGCCGTAGACGTCGAACGTCGACTGCAAGGCCGTACCCCGCGCCTTGTCGATCAGCCGGTAGTAGCCGTCGGCGGTCTTCTCGATCTTCCACAGCTGGTCGTCGGAGCCGGTGGCCGAGGACACCTTGATCTTGTGGTTGCCGCTGCCCGACGGATAGGCGTCGGACGTCGTCGTGAGGCGCAGACCCGGATTGCCGACGTTGGTGACGGCGTAGTAGCCACCGCCGGCGTCCGTGGTGCTCCAGCGTTGCTGGTCCCAGCCCCACGAGGTGGGGGTGACGACCGCATGGAGGGCGCTGGAGCCGTCGATGCCTCCGCTGCCGGCGAGGAAGACACTGACCATGTCGTGCAGCGCGACGCCGGTGCGGTCCGGTGCCTCGGTCGCCCGGTCGGCGTGGACGGGCTGGTTCTGGTTGCAGTAGGAGTACACGCCCAGGCCACAGGCCTGATGGCCGGTGACGGAGGTACCCACCTTGTACGAGGCGTAGCCGTCGGTGGTCGTCGTGCTCATCCAGGCGGCCTGCGACGGCGGGTCCTAGGGCGTCTCGCTCTGGTAGAACACGGTTCGGCCGTCCTGCCCGTTCCAGACGACCTGGTGCTGCTGATAGTGCTCGACGAAGAGGCCCAGTGCCGTGACGTGATCGCCGTTGACGGTGACACCGGTTGCCGCGGTGTTCGATGTCCGTCCCGCTCCGGCGCCGTGGTCCGCGCGCCAGGCCCAGATGTGGTCGAGGAGTACGTCGTTGCTGTCGACCAGCAGGCTGTTGGTGGCCTTGCCCGCGGTCGCGCCGCCGATGCGGAAGTACACATCCTGCACGGAGGTGGGGTTCGCCGCGTGCCGGACGGAGGTCCTGGCGGCCGACCCGATCCTGATCAGATTGGCGGAGTCGGCGGCACCGGCGTCGACGAGGAGGCCGGCGACGCGTACCCCGTCGACGTCCGCGACCTGCACGGCGGCGTTGCCGGCTGTGGGCACGAGCGTAGGGAAGCCCAGCCCCAGGACCACGGTCCCGGCCCGGGACACGTTCAGGGGAACCGGTCGGCCGCGGCGCGGTGGCCGGGGCCGTGTCCGGAGTGCGGGCGAGGCCCCGCAGCATGCGCCGCGAGGCCTCGTTACCCGTTCCGTGCGACCTGCGGGTGAGGTCAGCGAGTGCCCTTGTCGGCCTTCTCGATCAGGCGCGTCACCGTGCCGGGAGCGTTCAGCATCACGTCGTGCGACGCGTTGACCTCCTCGGTCCTGGAACCGGCGCGTTCGGCCATGAAGCGCTCCAGGTCGGCGCCGATGGAGTTGTCCTGACGTGCCACCAGGTACCAGGACGGCAGCTTCTTCCAGGCCGGGTCCTTGGTCTCACCGTTCAGCGCGGCGGCCGTGACCGGTCGCTGCGACGCGGCCAGGACCGCGGCGGTGGCGGGGGAGACCGTGTCGCTCAGGAAGGTGCTGCGGTACTTGGCCGGATCGAGGTACAGGTCCACACCGGTGGACCCGTCGGCGGCGGGGAAGGGGGCCGGCTGGACCGGCAGCGGGTCGATGGGGTGTTCCACCTTCCGCGCGGACAGTTCCGCCGGGCTCTCCCCCGCGTCCGGCACGAACGCGGCCACGTAGACCAGGGCCTTGACGTCCGGGTCGCCGGCGGCGGCGTTCGTGATCACGGCGCCGCCGTAGGAGTGGCCCACCAGGATGATGGGGCCCTCGGTGCCGGCCAGGACGCTGGAGATGTAGGCGGCGTCACCGGCCAGGTCCCGCAACGGAACGGCCGGCGCCTTCACCGGGTAGCCGTCGGCCTGCAGACGCTTGACGACCCCCTTCCAACTGGACGCGTCCGCGAAGGCACCGTGCACCAGCACGACGGTGGGCTTGGGGGCGGTGGACCTCGTGGAGTGGGAGCCGGGCTCGGCACTCGCCAGGGGGGTGAACATCGTCCCGAAGGCGACGCCCGCCGCCACGAGCGTGGCCAGCGAGGTGTTCATAACTCGACGTGAAGGCACGACAGTCTCCAAGTGGTGTATGCGCCGGGCGGCGCCACGGGGTGGCGCGGATGTTTCCCGTGCTGGATGCGGACCGCTGCGGCCGGCTTTCGCGCCGCCGCTCGGCTTCCTCCTCAGAGTGCTTCGTGCGGTCACCTGTCGGCTTCCGTTGTTTGACTGCTTCCGGGGCGGAGCCGGTGTTCTGGGTCGTCCAGCGGTACGGACGCGATGACGCATGGAGCACCGTGAGGAGTCTTCGGAACCAGGGGGCGAGCAGTGCGGGGAGTCCTCACGGAGGTCCCTCAGAAGCGCCCTAATACTGCAACCGCATCTGGCGTGACGGGGTGTATCAGGTGGTCGTTGATACGACTGTGTGCTGACGCGTTGACGATGGAGCAGGTCGAGTCGTGGT